>JBBKXU010000283.1:0-4820 GCA_037969645.1 Ferruginibacter sp.
AAACCATTATCGGTGGTAACCCATATTCTTCCCTGGTAATCCTTGGCCACCGAACTGATATAGTTACTACTGATAAGGCTGTTTATTTCTTTTTTTTGAATGGGCAGAAAAGATTTTTCCTGATGATTAAAGACCAGCAGACCCCCATGCCTCAATCCGATCCAGATATTATCAAAATTATCTGCACACAGGGTAATACAGCATCGCCAGGAACCGGGTGGATACTCAAAATAAAAACTGTCTAACTGATTGGTTAGGGGATTATAACGCCCCAGATAATTGTCGCCCGTTATAAAATACAGGTTGCCTTTTGTATCGGCACAAATTTCTGAACTGTTGCCGTTAATTTTTTTAAAAGGGGGCGCCAGATCAAATACCGGTTTTTTACCGGGATTATAATAGCGGTGATAAAATTTTTCTGTCTGGTACTCGTAAAACATCAGGCCCGCATCTGTACTTATCCATAAGCCATCTTTTGTTTCAACCGAAGGGCGGTACCCCATATAATGTGAGATTATTCCATTTTCATCTTTTGTTACCGGCAGTGCTTTATAGTCGCCGGTTTTATAATTTAATTTAAACAAAGCCACATCTGTACCTATCCAAATGGCATCTTTATTATCCTGAAAAATAGAAGTGATATATCCAACATGCGTTGAACGGCCATTGGGGTTACGTAAATAATAGTGCTGTATTTTTCCGCTTACCGGTTCAATTTTATCTACCCCTGCTGTTGTGCCAATCCAGATAAAACCATAACGGTCTTCAAAAATACCATGCATCTCTTCGGCGCTTATTGATCTGGCTGTGTCGGTAGTTTTTTTATAAATTTTTATACCCGAACCTTCATGCTTAAACAATCCATTATAGGAGCCTATCCACATATAATTGTTATGGTCTTTGATGATGGTAGTAAGCATATTGGTACCCAGTCCCTGACTGGTAGTAATATGATTGCTTACCTGGCTGCTGGCAAGATGCAGAACAGCTATTAAGAAAAATAATATGCAGAAAGGTTTTTTCAATTGAAATAATACAAAAATATACATCCTTTTTTCCATTGTTTTACCATTCACTCATTACAAGTACCGCTAAATAAGTAATTGACCATTAATTACCTAATACTAAATGCTATGCCCGTTGGCTTTTTACCATTAAACTAAACAGGAAACTAAAAATAGATTTACAACAGAAAGGCAGTAAATGAACGAAAGCATATTAATTACAGATAAGATAAAGGAAGTGAAAGAAGAAATGAGGCGTATCAATATCTGGAAAAAAGAAACCCCTGCCTGGGTAAAGGAATTTGAAAAAAGAGCTATCGCCAGCGATGAAGATTTTAGTGAGTGACTGCAGTTTGTTTATCTCCCCAACCGCGTGCAGGAAGCAGAAAACAGACAACCGGTTATTGAAAAAAAATATATCGTACCACAGGCTGCAAAATTTTTTGGTAATGATATAAAGAAGGGGAAGTTGCTGCAATTATTAATAGAATTAGATTCCTTATCATGAAAAAAAATAAACTAATGAACCGCAGAAAACAGGAACGGGCACTGCCATATTTCTCCGGGGTAATGTAAACCTCTAGTGCTAAAATGTATAAAAAATGAACATGAAACCTGTATTTTTTTATTTACTGCTGATCATTGTTTTTTTTACACCTGAAAATTCAACAGCACAAAGCTTTGCAATTAATACAGATGGCAGTATTGCTAATGCAAGTGCATTATTGGATGTAAAAAGCACAGCAAAAGGAATCCTTATTCCACGAATGAGTAAATTGCAGAAAAATGCCATTGCAACACCTGCTACCGGATTGATGGTGTTTCAGGATGCACCGGACAGCATTGGCTTTTATTATTATAACGGTACAGGCTGGTCATGGTTGGCAATTGCATCATCAATAACAAATTGGTCAACTACCGGAAATTCAAATACAGATACGGCTCTCAATTTTATTGGTACCACCAATAATATGCCTTTGCGTTTTAAGCAAAATAATGGATGGGTTGGTCAATTTGATACCAATAAAGAAAATGTTTTTTTTGGTGCTGCAACGGGTCAAAACAATACAAGAGCTACCAGAAACACCGCATTTGGCGACTCTGCATTATCTACACAATCCTATAATCCCGGAAGTAATTTTGTAAGTGATAATACAGCTATTGGCAGCAAAACTTTACGTTTTAACCAACCTACCTCCACTATAAACGGAATAAAAAATGTGGCCATTGGTAATGAAGCCATGTATTTAAATACTATTGGAGACCAGAATGTAGCAGTTGGTGTAAGTGCTTTAAGGGAAAATATTAGCGGTTCTGGAAATGTAGCTGTAGGCAGAAGTGCCAACAGGCTTTCGAAACGAGGTATTCGTAACACTTACGTTGGATTTGAAACAGGGTATTCAGATTCTACAGGAAATTACAATACAGGTATGGGAGTTTTTGCACTCGGCGGCCATAAAGCGGGTGATTACAATATTGCCATTGGTGCTTTTGCCATGTTAAACGATGGAACTGGTATCAGTAATGTGGGCTTAGGCACCAGTGCTCTTAGAACTAATGTAGCTGGTAATAATGCAACCGCAATTGGCACCAATGCCATGTTTTATGCCAATAATACTTCTACAGCTTTTACCAATACCAATGTTGCCGTAGGCTACGAAGCGCTACGGGGTTCATCTACACCATCTGCCAATACTGGTTATGATAATACAGTGCTGGGTTATCAATCAATGTTTAACAACACTTCAGGTTATGCTAATACTGCGGTTGGGAACACAACGCTTTATAACAACAGCACCGGAAGGCGTAATACTGCTCTTGGAGATTCCGCACTTTTTACAAATACCATTGGCCGCTCCAATACGGCCACCGGAAAAATGGCACTTTTTTCAAATAATGATGGTGACGCAAATACGGCTATCGGATCGCTGGCTCTGTACAATAATACGCAGGGATCCTGGAATACAGCAACCGGTTTCGGTTCACTTCAAAATAATACAACAGGAGATTACAATGTAGCCAACGGATGGGCCCTTAGTGAAAATACGACCGGATACTACAATACTGCCAACGGAGTCGGCGCTCTTTTCCTTAATACAACAGGATTCAATAATACAGCCAGCGGAGGCTTATCTCTTTATTATAATACTACCGGATACTACAATACTGCTTATGGATTTCAGGCACTTCTTTCAAATGTGGCAGGAAACCGTGCTACGGCTGTTGGAGTAGATGCCATGCGATATGCCAACAACACGGCCACTGCATTTACCAATCATAATGTGGCAGTTGGGTATGAGGCATTAAGAGGCTCAATCACTGCTTCAGCAAATACTGGTAATGATAATACTGCAATTGGTTTTCAAACCTTAACAAACAACACTACCGGCAGCAGAAACCTTTCAGTTGGTTATGGAGCCCTCTTCACCAATCTAACAGGTAATGATAACGCTGCACTAGGCCATAATGCATTAACGCTTGCTACGGGTTCTCAAAACACCGCAGTGGGCAGTTTCGCTATGGCATCTAATACCACCGGTCAAAATAACACCGCAATTGGGCATCAAAGTTTACAAGCCAATGTGGGCGGTTCTTTTAATACTTCTATTGGAAGAGGTACACTGGCACTTACTACCTCCGGAAGTTTTAATACCGTCCTGGGTTATGCTGCCGGCAATAGTTTCAACAATGGAAACAGTAATACATTTGTAGGATATAACAGCGACGCCAGTGCGGCATCTTTTACCAATTCAACGGCTATCGGAAATAATGCTTTGGTAACGGCCAGCAACCGGGTAAGGATTGGTAATACCGCTATTACACAAATTGGCGGCGAAGTTGGCTGGAGCACCTTAAGTGATGGCCGTTTCAAAAAAAACATACAACCTTCTTTACTGGGTTTACCCTTTATCCTTCAACTGAACCCGGTTACCTATAATTTAACAGATAAAGGGCAGGAAGGAATTAAATACACTGGTTTAATTGCGCAGGACGTTGAAAAAATCCTGCTGGGATATAATGCCGGTTTTAATGCTGTAACAAAACCCGAAAATGAAACCGACAGGTATTCTATCCGGTACGCCGAATTTGTGATGCCATTGATAAATGCAGTTAAAGAACAGCAAAAACAGATAGATGAATTAAAAGCATTAGTAAATAAGCTGAATAATAACGGCGGTTTAAAGTAATATCATTGGCTTTTACTTGAATTGGATACCATTTAATTAAATACTAAAAGTTTGCAACAATAATGATACCATACAATATTTGTCCTTTTGCTAATTGCTTTATTCTAAATAAAAAATATAACTGATGCTTTTCTTTTAAGGGCGGTAAGGGGTGTGGCGAAATACAAACATCCTTTTTTCCATTGTTTTACCATTCACTCATTACAAGTACCGCTAAATAATTAATTGACTGTTAATTACCTAATACTAAATGCCAGGCCCGTTGGCTTTTTACAGCTTCACTTAACAGTAAACTAAAAATAGATTTACATCAGAAAGGCAATACATGAATGACAGCATATTAATTACAGAAAAGATCAGGGAAGTGAAAGAAGAAATGAGACGTTCCAATATCTGGAAAAAAGAAACGCCTGCCTGGGTAAAGGAATTTGAAAAAAGAACTATTGCCAGCAGTGAAGATTTCAGCGAATGGCTGCAGTTTGTTTATCTGCCTAACCGCATGCAGGAAGCAGAAAACAGCCAGCCGATGATTGAGAAAATTTACATCGTACCACAGGTAAAAAAATTTTTTGGCAACGATATAAAAAAAGGAAAACTGTTACAATTATTAATTGAACTGGATGCATTA
>JBBKXU010000284.1:0-10758 GCA_037969645.1 Ferruginibacter sp.
AATGAAATTATGATACTAACTATAAAAACCCCTAAATCGCTTAGCCATAAACGTCATAAGAATAAAAAAAGGGAAATATACAGAGATTAAATATTACACGCCGTTAAGTCAAATGAAACAGATATCATGGATAGACTGGCAGAAAAAGATATCATCGGGATGGTGGCTACGCTACCCCCCGGCTACCGAAAAATTTTTATGATGTATGTTATTGAAGGTTACAATCATCGTGAAATTGCAAGCCTGCTACAATGCAACGAAGGAACCAGCAAATCTCAATTATATCGTTCTAAGACAAGATTAAAGGAATTGCTTAAAAAAACTGCCTAAGGAAAACCCAAGCAAAATAAGAAGCCGGGCCCTAAGGTCCGGCATTCTTAAAAGTGCCACCCGAAAAAAAAAGGAGTAAGCCCAATGCTTACTCCTTAAGTATATTCTGTAAATTCTGCCAATCAATAAATCAGCATTTCTTATTCTTCATCGTCAAAGCTCATCGCTTCTTTTGTAGTCATCAACAGTTCGTATTCTTCTTTGCTTCCTACGATCATGTTTTCAAACTCACGTAATCCTGTACCAGCCGGAATATGATGTCCGGTGATTACGTTTTCCTTTAATCCCAGCATTTCATCCGTTTTACCCTGTATGGCTGCAGAACTCAATACTTTGGTTGTTTCCTGGAACGACGCAGCAGAGATCCAGCTATGCGTACCCAGCGATGCTTTGGTAATACCCAGCAACAACGGAGATGAAGTTGCAGGTGAAGCATCACGGAATTCAGCCAGCTTCTTATCGGCCCTGCGTAAAACAGAATTCTCTTCACGTAATTCACGCAGTGTAACGATCTGTCCGGATTTCAATTTAGTACTATCACCGGCTTCCGTTACAACTTTCTTATCGTAGATGTAATCGTTCTCCATGTTAAAGTCCAAACGGTCTTCTGTATCTCCTTCCAGGAATTTGGTATCGCCTGCATCTTCAATCCTGATCTTACGCATCATCTGGCGAACAATTACTTCAACGTGCTTGTCATTGATTTTCACACCCTGTAAACGATATACTTCCTGAATTTCATTTACCACATATTCCTGTACCGCAAATGGTCCTTTAATAGCCAGGATATCAATCGGCGCTGTTTGTCCATCACTTAATGCAGCACCGGCTTTTACAAAGTCTCCGTCCTGTACCAAAATCTGGCGACTTAATGGAACCAGGTATTTTTTAACCACGCCATCTTTTGCTTCTACGATGATTTCACGGTTACCACGCTTGATAGCGCCAAAAGCAACCACTCCATCAATCTCGCAAACTACTGCAGGGTTACTTGGGTTACGTGCTTCAAACAATTCAGTTACACGTGGCAAACCACCGGTAATATCCTTCAACTTGCTTAATACCCTTGGAATTTTAACCAATACCTGTCCGCTTCTAACATCAGCACCTTCTTCAACTACGATATGTGAACCTACCGGTAAATTATATAATTTCTTCTCCTTACCATGAACAATAATAACCGGTAATTTGGTTTTATCTTTTGTTTCAATTACCACTTTTTCACGGTGACCGGTTTGTTCATCAGCTTCATCACGATAGGTAATACCTTCAATTAAAGCTTCAAATTCAATTTTACCATTAACCTCAGCAACAATAACGTTGTTAAACGGATCCCAGGTACAAATCAAATCGCCTTTAGAAACTTTCTGTCCGTCTTTCACATTCAAAATTGAACCATAAGGAATATGAGAAGTATTTAATAAACGATCACTCTTTACATCAATATTCCTGATCTCACCGGTACGGCCAATAACTACGTTTATCTTTTTACCACTGGCGTCCTCTGTATGAACAGTACGTAAACCGTCAAACTGCAAGGTACCATCAAACTTAGCGGGCAATGTAGATTCAACAGAAGCAGAACCCGCAACACCACCCACGTGGAAAGTACGTAAGGTTAACTGTGTACCCGGCTCACCAATTGATTGGGCAGCAATGATACCCACGGCATCTCCACGTTGTGCAAGCATACCTGAAGCCAGGTTTTTACCATAACATCTTACACAAACACCACGCTTACTTTCGCAGGTAAGTACGGAGCGAATCTCAACGGTTTCAATGCCCGTTTCGTCGATTAACTTGGCCATATCTGCACTGATCTCCTCACCTGCACCAATCATTAACTCTTCGGTTACCGGATGAAAAACATCATGCAATGACATACGTCCTTCTATCCTGTCGCTCAATGCTTCAATAATATCTTCATTATCTTTTAATGCCGACGTTGCAATACCACGTAAGGTTCCACAATCTTCTTCATTAATAACCACATCCTGGCTAACGTCAACCAATCGACGCGTTAAGTAACCCGCATCGGCTGTCTTAAGGGCCGTATCAGCCAATCCTTTACGGGCACCGTGGGTAGAGATAAAGTACTCCAATACACTCAAGCCATCTTTAAAGTTGGCAAGAATCGGATTCTCAATAATCTCACTTCCCGATGAACCTGACTTACGTGGTTTAGCCATCAAACCTCTTAATCCGGCAAGCTGCTTAATCTGCTGCTTGCTACCACGGGCTCCACTATCCAACATCATATAAACCGAGTTAAATCCTTGTTTATTAGCTGCCAGCTCCTGTATTAATGTTTCGGTAACTTTTGTATCCACACGACTCCAGATATCAATGATCTGGTTGTAACGCTCGTTATTGGTGATTAAACCCATATTGTAGTTGTCCCACACTTCGGCAACTTCTGCCTGTGCGTTTTCAACCAATATGCCCTTAATTTCCGGAATGATCAGGTCATTGATATTAAACGACAATCCACCCTGGAATGCCATGCGGTATCCCAATGTTTTAATATCATCCAGGAATCTGGCAGTGATGGGAACGCTTGTCCATTTGATGATATCACCAATGATCTCACGCAACGCTTTCTTGGTTAACAAAGCATTGATGAAACCAACTGTTTTTGGAACGTGCTGGTTAAAGATTACACGGCCAACTGTTGTCTCCAGTAACTTATTGGTTAATGTACCATCTGCATTACGCACATCAACTTTTACTTTGATGTTGGCATGCAGGTCAATTACTTTTTCGTTGTAGGCAATAATTACTTCTTCAGGAGAATAAAAAGATTTTCCCTCACCTTTTACTTTTTCTTCTTCGGTTGTTTTTTTACCCTTGGTAATATAATACAAACCCAGTACCATGTCCTGAGAAGGCAGGGTGATTGGTGTACCATTCTGAGGGTTCAAAATGTTATGAGAAGAAAGCATCAGCAACTGGGCTTCCAGAATTGCAGCACTGCTCAAAGGCACGTGAACCGCCATCTGGTCACCATCAAAATCGGCGTTAAAGGCCGTAGTTACCAATGGGTGTAATTGTATTGCTTTACCTTCGATCAATTTTGGCTGGAAAGCCTGGATTGACAAACGGTGAAGTGTTGGGGCCCTGTTCAACATAACCGGGTGACCTTTCAATATATTTTCAAGAATATCCCAGATGATGGCTTCTTTTTTATCAACCAGCTTACGGGCACTCTTCACTGTTTTTACAATACCTCTTTCAATGAGTTTACGGATAATAAACGGCTTAAATAATTCTGCCGCCATATCCTTGGGTAAACCACACTCATGCATCTTCAATTCAGGACCTACCACAATAACCGAACGACCAGAATAGTCAACCCGCTTACCTAATAAGTTCTGACGGAAACGTCCCTGCTTACCCTTCAGCACATCACTCAGTGATTTCAATGCACGTCCACCCTCTGCTTTTACAGCATTTGATTTACGGCTGTTATCAAATAATGAATCGATCGCTTCCTGTAACATACGTTTTTCATTACGCAGGATTACTTCGGGAGCTTTAATTTCCAATAATCTTTTTAAACGGTTATTACGGATAATAACCCGGCGGTACAAGTCGTTCAGATCAGAAGATGCAAAACGGCCACCATCCAATGGTACAAGTGGGCGTAATTCCGGTGGGATAACAGGAATGTATTGCATCACCATCCACTCGGGGCGGTTGTTGATCCTTGTATTGGCATCACGGAAACTCTCTACTACACTCAATCTTTTTAAAGCATCTGCTTTACGTTGCTGGGAGGTTTCGTTGGCTGCTGCGTTACGCAAATCAAAACTCAACTGATCCAGATCGATGCGCTGTAACATATCATGCACGGCTTCGGCACCCATCTTGGCGATGAATTTGTTTGGATCCTCATCAGGCAGGTGCTGATTATCTTTTGGAAGCGTATCTAAAATATCAAGGTATTCTTCTTCAGTTAAAAGATCAGCATAATTCTGTCCTTTGTCAGTACGGATACCGGGTTGTATAACCACATAACGCTCGTAATAAACAATACTCTCTAATTTTTTAGAGCTGGTTCCCAACAGGTAACCAATTTTGTTTGGTAAAGATTTAAAGTACCAGATATGCACAACAGGCACTACCAGTTTGATATGCCCCATTCTTTCACGACGAACTTTTTTCTCTGTTACTTCCACACCGCAACGATCACAAACAATACCCTTGTAACGGATACGCTTGTATTTACCACAAGCACATTCGTAATCCTTTACCGGCCCAAAAATTCTTTCGCAGAACAAACCGTCACGCTCAGGTTTGTACGTACGGTAGTTGATGGTTTCCGGCTTTAAAACTTCACCATAGCTTCTTTCCAAAATGCTGTCGGGAGAAGCCAAACCAATAGTGATTTGAGAAAATGTTGGCCTTGGACGGTTTTCTTTTTTGAATGCCATATTCTTAATTGATAATTTTTTAATTGATAATTGACAATTCTTTTGGAACAATCATTTAACCTTTTTTGTCAGTGGTGAGTTGTGAATCGTGAATTCAAATCACGTTTTACGTCTCACGCCTCACGGTACTAATCAAACTTGAGATCCAATCCCAATCCCCTTAACTCATGAACCAATACATTGAATGATTCAGGAATACCGGCTCTTGGAATGTTGTCACCCTTTACAATTGCTTCGTACGTTTTAGCCCTTCCTATGATATCATCCGATTTAAGCGTTAACAACTCCTGCAATATGTTAGATGCACCATAAGCCTCCAGTGCCCATACCTCCATCTCACCAAAACGTTGTCCACCAAACTGAGCCTTACCACCCAAAGGTTGTTGTGTAATTAAACTGTATGGTCCAATTGAACGGGCATGCATTTTATCATCAACCATATGGTGTAACTTGATGATGTAGATGATACCTACGGTCGCTTTCTGATCGAAGCGTTCGCCGGTTTCACCATCATATAAATAGGTATGTCCGAACTTAGGAAGTCCTGCTTTTGTTACTTCAGCATCAATTTCCGCAACACTGGCACCATCAAAGATCGGGGTAGCAAAACGCATTCCCAGTTTTTCGCCGGCCCAGCCAAGTACCGTTTCATAGATTTGTCCCAGGTTCATACGACTAGGTACACCTAATGGATTTAAAACGATATCAACCGGTGTTCCATCTTCCAGGAACGGCATATCTTCCTGGCGAACGATCTTGGCAACAATACCTTTGTTACCGTGACGACCCGCCATCTTATCTCCCACTTTCAACTTACGCTTAATGGCCATGTACACTTTTGCCAATTTTAATACACCGGCTGGTAACTCATCACCTATAGAGATGTTGAATTTTTCACGCTTGTATCTTCCCAACTCTTCGTTGAACTTAATATTGTAATTGTGTAACAGGATATTGATCAACTCATCGGTTGTTTCATCACCACTCCATCCCAATGGGTTTACGTTTTGATAATCGATATTGGCTAAATTCTTAGAATTGAATTTAGCACCTTTACCAATTAAAACTTCACCAAAATTGTTACTAACACCTGCACTGCTCTTATCTTTCAACAGTGTTTGTAATTTATTAACCAGCAATTCAAGCAGGTCAATTTCATTCTTTTCATGTGTTTTTTCAATCTTATCCATCTGCGCCTTCTCTCTCACTTTTGCGTTCTTATCTTTCTTGGCACGCTGGAACAATTTCTTATCAATGATAACTCCTTCTGTTCCGCTTGATGCTTTTAGAGAAGCATCTTTTGCATCACCGGCTTTATCACCAAAAATGGCACGTAGTAATTTCTCTTCCGGTGTAGGATCGCTCTCGCCTTTTGGCGTGATCTTTCCAATAATAATATCACCTTCTTTTACATGGGCACCAATACGGATAATACCATTTTGATCCAAATCTTTGGTTGCTTCTTCACTAACGTTTGGAATATCCGGCGTTAATTCCTCTTCACCCAATTTGGTATCACGTACTTCAATTTCGTATTCGGAAATATGCAATGAAGTAAACAGATCTTCTTTAACAACCTTCTCACTAATTACAATCGCATCCTCAAAGTTGTATCCTTTCCATGGCATGAACGCCACTTTCATATTTCTTCCCAAAGCAATCTCACCACCCTTGGTTGCATAACCTTCGGTTAAGAAATCGCCTTCGCCAACTTTTTGTCCTTTAACCACCGCAGGGCGCAGGTTGATACATGTTTCCTGGTTGGTACGAACAAATTTGGTTAATTTATAAACAATCAGATCTTCGTCGAAACTTACCAATTGCTGTGTTTCGTTACGTTTGTAACGAACATGAATTTCATTGGCATCTACATATTCAACAACACCATCGCCATCTGCATGAATCTGAATCCTTGCATCCCGCGCAGCCTTACCTTCCAAACCGGTACCTACGATGGGCACTTCGGGCTTAAACAAAGGCACAGCCTGGCGTTGCATATTTGATCCCATCAGGGCACGGTTAGCATCATCATGCTCCAGGAACGGAATGAGTGACGCACTTAAACCAACAATTTGGTTGGGTGCCACATCCATGTATTCCACTTCTGTTTTATCCAAAATCGGGAAATCACCAGTTTGACGACTTTTGATTCTGTCGTTAACAAAGTTTCCTTTTGAATCCATTTCAATATTTGCCTGGGCAATTTTCGCCGTATCTTCCTCTTCAGCACTCAGGAAAGTGATCTTTTTCATATCAGCCTTTCCTTCGTTCACCTTATGGTAAGGTGTTTCAATAAAGCCCATTTCATTGATCTTGGCATGTACACAAAGTGTAGATATCAAACCAATATTAGGCCCCTCGGGTGTTTCAATGGTACATAAACGACCGTAGTGAGAATAGTGTACGTCCCGTACCTCAAAACCGGCACGCTCCCTGCTTAAACCACCGGGTCCAAGTGCGGAGATACGACGCTTATGCGTGATCTCACTTAACGGATTGGTTTGATCTAAGAACTGAGACAACTGAGAAGTACCAAAGAATGAATTGATAACAGAAGAAAGTGTTCTGGCGTTAATCAAATCAACCGGTGTAAATACTTCGTTGTCACGTACATTCATTCTTTCACGGATGGTACGGGCCATACGGGCCAAACCAACACCAAACTGAGCATACAATTGCTCACCCACAGTACGTACACGACGGTTACTTAAATGGTCAATATCATCAACCTCACTTTTACCATTGGTTAGTAATACCAATGTTTTAATGATGGCGATGATATCATCTTTTGTGAGTACTTTTTTAGTGATTGGGAAATCAAGACCGAGGCGGCGGTTAATTTTATAACGGCCTACTTCACCCAGATCGTAACGTTTATCACTAAAGAATAATTTATCAATGATACCACGGGCCGTTTCATCATCAGGGGCATCAGCACCACGCAATTGCTTGTAGATATGCTGCACAGCCTCCAACTCACTGTTTGAGGTATCTTTATTTAAAGTATTGTAGATGATCGCATAATCGCCACTTACTTCTTCTTTCTGAATGAAAACACTTTTAGCTTCCATTTCGATGATCAAGGCAATATTTGATTCATCTAATACACTGTCTCTCTCGAGGATGATCTCGTTTCTCTCGATAGAAACCACTTCACCGGTATCCTCATCCACAAAATCTTCTACCCAGGTACGTAATACACGTGCAGCTAAACGCTTGCCAATGCATTTTTCCAGGCTTTTCTTGTCGGCCTTAACCTCATCTGCCATTCCAAATAACTCCAGAATGTCTTTATCGGTTTCGAATCCTATTGAGCGTAATAAGGTAGTAACAGGGAACTTTTTCTTGCGGTCGATATAAGCAAACATCACGTTGTTGATATCTGTTGCAAATTCCATCCAGGCACCTTTAAACGGTATTACCCTTGCAGAGTAAATCTTGGTACCATTGGGGTGAACCGATTGGCCGAAGAATACACCAGGTGAACGGTGTAACTGGCTAACTACTACACGCTCGGCACCGTTGATCACAAATGTACCACGGGGAGTCATGTAGGGGATATTACCCAAAAACACATCCTGAACGATAGTTTGGAAGTCAACGTGCTCTTCATCATTACAGCTAAGGCGAAGCTTGGCTTTTAATGGAACAGCATAGGTTAAACCTCTTTCGATACACTCTTCGATGGTATAACGTGGAGGATCTACGAAATAATCAAGAAATTCCAGTACAAAAATGTTACGGGTATCCGTAATAGGAAAATTTTCCTTAAATACCCTGAACAATCCCTCTACATTACGCTTGTCGGGAGTGGTTTGTAACTGAAAGAAATCTTTAAATGATTGGATCTGGATTCCCAGCAAATCAGGTGTTTCCGCTAAGAATTCAACTTTACCGAAATTGAAACGTTTAGCAGCGGGCGTTTTAGTTGCAGACATATTGTAATTAAGACTTTTAAGTGTGCAGAAGATCCTTTAGTTTTAAGTAGTGGTACAACTTGCGCCACCAACCCATAAATTAAAGGACGGCAAAGGTAGGGATTATTTTCCTATTTATTGATTATGATATACGATTTTTTGGGGAATTGGAAGGGTTTTTGTGGATAAGTTTCATTTTTAACGAAAAAATGATGTTCAGAGCTGAAAATCAAGGAATTTGTTTAAATAAATGCCCGAATGGGCTCCTTCGCAAGGATTTCGTTGCCAGAGCGGGCAACTCCGATGGGGTTAAAAAACCAAATAACCGTGTTTTCTTTCCCTAAAGCAATAAATTTCGGGCGTTTCCGCCTTTTGCTACTCATATTGGGATATATCTATTCCCAGTTTTTGGGCAGCATTTTTTATAACCATTTTTTTAAAATGGGTTCTCGATTCACCAATTTTTAATTGGCCTTCTATCAGCGTATCCACAGCAGAACTGCTAAAAATAAAGCGCATTGCATGTTCGCCAAAGTTTGCGGCAATTTCGTTTTGAATTGGGGTGAAAATGGAAGTTTTAAGAAATTCCCGTTTGGCTCTCTCGGCTTGAAATGCTCTATTTGAAGCATCGATTTTACTTTTTTTAACCGATAGCTTTTTTCTGATAGCTTCGCTGTTAAGTTTTTTAATGTGTATAAAAAGATGGTCTTGTCCTTCGCTGCTTTTAATTACCGGGTGTATCCCTCTAATATTTTGCCATTCTGCAGGGCTGATCAGGTTTAGGGCCAGATTTCTTGTCGTTTCTTCACTCATAATGTAATGAGCAGGCTTATTTTGCTCTTTCGCTATTCTATCTCTGTAGCAAAACAACCCGTTAAGCACATATTGCCGGTAAGGACTCAAAAAAAGTAAATCATTTTTTTTAAGGAAATTTTCTTTGGGCGCTAAATGATGTACGGTGGTAGAAAGCAGGTTGTTTTCGTATTCCAGAAAAGGCAATATATTTTTTATTGCTGCTTGTTTTTCCAACGCGTTCTTCATGTGCAGCAGGTAAAGTACATCATTGGCTGCATAACTAAGTTGTTGTGGCTCCAGTGGCCTTCGTTCCCAATTTACTTTCTGCATTTTTTTATCAAGTTCTATACCAAATAGCTGCTGTATCATTGCACCAAGCGATGTTCGTTCATAATTGAGCAGTTTGGCATAAAGTTCCGTGTCGGCTAAATTTGCTGGATAACAACCAAGAGAATGCAGCAATCTTAAATCTTCGGAGGAGCAATGTACTACTTTGAGTATGGCCGGATTTTCCAAAAGTGGAAAAGTTAATGAAATATCGAGGTTGGCTTTTGGATCAATAAGGTAGCATTGTGCAGCGCTGGCAATTTGCATTAAACATAGGTTGAAGCCATAGGTATAATGATCCCGGTCAAATTCCATATCGAATGCTATGGCCTTAGTTTGTTCAAGTTGCTGTATACAATTGGCCAATTCATCGGCAGTTGTTATGTAAGTAACCGGTATTTTTTCCGGAGCTGGTAGCCAACTTTGGGTAACGTGCATTTTATTAAGACTCCTGATTTTAATTTTATTTTATAAGATAATGTGATGGTTTTCTATATCCGGTCAAAATTCCAAAAAAGGCCGACCCGCATGATGCGGACCGGCCTTTAAAGCTATTTTATTACATTGAATTAAGCGACTTCAACTTCAGCACCAGCTTCAGTTAATTTAGTTTTAATGTCTTCAGCGGTTGCTTTATCAGCACCTTCTTTAACTGGCTTTGGAGCGTTGTCAACTAATTCCTTAGCTTCTTTCAATCCTAATCCGGTTAATTCTTTAACCAATTTTACAATGGCTAATTTGTTAGGCCCTGCAGCTTTCAGGATCACATCAAATGATGTTTTCTCTTCCACAGCAGCAGCTTCGCCGCCACCAGCACTTACTACAACTGCAGCAGCAGCTGGTTCAATACCATACTCTGATTTTAAAAATTCTGCTAATTCCTGTACTTCTTTTACTGTTAAGCCTACTAAGTTTTCAGCTAATGCTTTTACGTCTGCCATAATGTTTGTTTTTTT
>JBBKXU010000285.1:0-2768 GCA_037969645.1 Ferruginibacter sp.
ACTGACCAGGCAAATCCGGTGCAAATTGACCACCCCCTAAGCTGTATTTAAAAGAGGTTGTTTTAACGGCCATTAATGTTGGAGGTTGAGTGCTAAACTCAACCCAAACATGGCTAATATAACAATTCTTATGACTAAGATAAGGCAGATCCTTCGTTCTTTTACCCAGGGTAAGAGTAAAGTACAAATAAGTGAACAAACGGGTGCATCCCGTAACACTGTAAAAAAATATATCCGCAAATTTCTGGCAGAGAAAATGACCTTTGATATGCTCAGCAGCATGTCTGATACTGAGTTAGAGGTAATGTTTGGTTCTGGAGAGCCTCCTGATAAGGGTGAGCGGCATGAACAGTTACAACGGATGCTTCCCGACCTGGAGAAACGCTTTAAACAAAAGGGTGTAACCATATACATGTTATGGCAACACTATCTTAAAGTCCACTCTGATGGGTACAGGCATACGCAGTTCCACACACACTTTACTATTTATACCGGCAGGGCTAAGGCTGTTATGCACATGGATCATAAGGCCGGTGATAAAATGTACATAGACTTTGCCGGTGAGAAGCTTAGTATTACAGATAAAGAGACGGGCGAGGTACAGGCTGTGGAAGTCTTTATCGCCATACTGGGCTGCAGCCAGCTTACATATGTAGAAGCAGTTGCCACACAACGCAGGCAGGATTTTATTGGTGCCTGTGAAAATGCCATGCAGTATTTTGGAGGAGTTCCGGCGGCCATTGTACCCGATAATTTAAAATCTGCTGTTACTAAAAGCAGTAAATATGAACCAACCATCAATGAGGCTTTTGCAGACTTTGCAGAACATTATGGCACAGCTGTACTTCCGGCAAGGGTTTACCGGCCAAGAGATAAATCACTGGTAGAGGGGATGGTAAAAATTGTATACAATCGCATTTATACACAGCTAAGCTCACACACTTATTTTACCCTTGAATCTTTAAATACTGCTATCAGAGAAGCTTTAGAGCAATTAAACAACGCTCCTTTTAAAGGACGTAATTACAGCCGTCGTCAGCAGTTTAACGAAGTGGAAAAAGAAACGTTACAACCTTTGCCGGTATATCGTTACGAATTTAAACTGCAGCATATTGTTACCGTAATGAAAAATGGCCATGTTTGCCTTGCTGTCGATAAACACTATTACAGCGTACCGTACCGCTTTATTGGCAAGAAGGTAAAATTGCAATACACGGCTGCAGGAGTAGAGATTTATTATAAGTATGAGCAGATAGCTGCACATCAGCGACAGTACCGCAAATATCACTACACTACTACCGATGAACACCTGGCTTCAGCACATCGTTACCTCAGCGAGTGGACCCCGGAAAAATTTATTGAACAGGCAAAAGCTATAGATGAAGAGGTAGCTGAGTACATCCTGCACGTAATTGAGAACAAGCCGCATCCGGAGCAGGCTTATAAATCCTGTACAGGCATACTTAGCCTGGCACGCAAAGTTGGTAATACAAGATTAACCATGGCTTGCCGCAGAGCAAACAATTACGGTGTATACAATTATCCCATCATTGTACAAATACTGGAAAAAAAGCTGGATGCATTAACTGAAGAAGAACAACAGGATGCGCATTCCATGCCGCAGCATCAAAACATACGTGGCAGCGATTACTATCAATAACAACAGGACATTTATTATTCACTCATAAACATTAAATCAAATGAACACAGACACGCTTGAAAAAATGAAACAGATGCGTTTGCTGGGGATGCACCGGGCTTTTAGAACCAGTGTGGAGTCAGCAAAGAATGAACAGCTAACTGCCGATGAGATGACGGCGCTGCTCATTGACAGCGAATGGGATGATCGCCACAACCGGGCTATTGAACGAACTACTAAAAATGCACGCTTCCGTTATAAAGCTACTGTCGAACAGTTAGATTATGATGACAGCAGAGGGCTGGACAAAAATCAAATCCACCGGCTTGCAGATGGTAAATACATCACCCAAAATGAAAACATCCTTATTACCGGACCCACCGGAACGGGGAAAAGTTTTTTAGCATCGGCACTGGGCCAGCAGGCATGCCAGCAGGGGTTTAAAGTTTTGTATGCCAATGTTACCCGGTTGTTTGCTCAACTCAAAATGGCAAAAGCAGATGGATCTGCAATCAGGGATTTAGCCAAAATAGAAAGACAGGACCTGCTTATACTCGATGACTTTGGAATACAACCCTTTGATCAGCAAAGCAGAGCTTCTTTACTGGAAATTATTGAAGACCGCCACGGCAAGCGCTCAACCATCTTCACATCACAACTACCCGTCAAACAATGGCACGAAGTAATAGGAGAAAAAACGGTAGCAGACGCTATCCTGGACAGAATAATCAATAACACACAGCGTATAGAACTAAAAGGAGAATCACTCAGAAGAAAATGGAATAAGAAAATAGAAGACAACAACAAATAAACAGTTACTTTTAACAATGTAAAACAACCTTTTTACAACAGCTGAAGGACGTTAACTTAGGGTGGTCAGTTTGCACCGGATTTAGGTGGTCAGTATCACCGGATTTTCCACCAAACTAAGCCTGCGGCACTTTTTTGCGTAGCCCGCAGGTGTTTTCAAGAACAAGTCAAGCCGAAAGCAAATGATTGGTAAAGATATAATGCTGAAAATTTGATGTCCAGCCGCAATTTTGCCAATACTTTTGTTAGCCGCTGCCGTTAAATTGAGTTGTTCAATTTGAAGGAAACCGCGAAATATTAAATTGCTCAGATTTAAAAC
>JBBKXU010000286.1:0-17224 GCA_037969645.1 Ferruginibacter sp.
AAATTGATGCGTTCTTATAGTCTTTATTTCTAATTAAATTCAGCCTAAATGAAAAAATATTTTTCTGTAGTGATATTTATTCTTGCCAGTTTTTCTGGCTTTTCTCAGGAAATTGTAAATACAATTTTAGTAGGCAAAAATGGAATTACAGAAGATATAAAAGAAGCAAGATCATTTATTATAATAAAGCAATACCCTAACAATTTTCAAAGGCTTGATTATAACATAGGAGCACCTTTGGAAAGAGTGAGAACATACTCCGATTCAAATCTTACTAATTTGGACGGCGCTTACTACGAATATTCATTCGGCGGAGCGATTACCTTAAGCGGTACATATAGCAATAACACAAAAGAAAAAGACTGGCATTATTTTAATGATACCGGTAAAATAATTCTCACAATGCAATATGAAAATGGGATAGTGATAAAAACAATTAATCCTGATACTGTCAAGAAAGAACTCCCCCCGGCAGCTTTAAAAGATTATGAGGTTGAAGCAAGTTTTAAAAAGGGAGAGGAAGGCTGGAGAAATTATCTACGACAAAATATGAATCATAAGCTCGCTGAAAAAACAGAGAAAACCGGCAGGGTGAGAATAGCTTTTGCAGTTGACACAACCGGTAAATGCGTAGATATTTATTTAAGACGATCGGCCCAGTTTATTTATGACGAGGAAGCTATTAGATTAATTGCAAATTCGCCTTTATGGAAACCGGCGATACAGAAAGGTAAAAAAGTAAAGGCATACCGTATTCAGCCATTAACCTGGTTGGTTGAGAATTAATTTAATTTTCAATAAATTTTGAAAATTCAAAAAATACATTAACTTTGTGCTATAAATAATCAATCATGACACTAACCGAAGCAAAAGCACAGTTCATTAGCAGTTGGGGGGCCTTTGGTTCACATTGGGGTATTAACCGTACCATGGCGCAGATACATGCTTTGCTGCTCATTAGTCCTGATCCCATTACACAGGATGATATTATGGAACAATTAAGCATCAGCCGCGGCAATGTAAATATGAATACCCGTGATTTGATTGACTGGGGCTTGGTTGATAGAGTGCTGATACCTGGAGAACGCAAAGAATTTTTTACAGCTGAAAAAGATATCTGGAAAGTATCTACTCAAATAATAAAAGAAAGAAAAAAACGTGAGCTTGATCCTATGCTTAAACTGTTAACCCAACTGGAAGAAATTGAAGGAGATAAAAAAGATAAGGAAGTAAAACAGTTTGTAGAAACGATAGGTGGCATCAGGAAATTTGGCGGACAGGCTGATAAGGTTTTGGATGTGATGATTAAAGCCGATGAGAGTTGGTTTCTGGGAAGCCTCTTAAAGTTCTTTAAATAATGCAATAAAAGGCTCAAAAATCAAGCTGGAAAATTCCAGCTTTTATTTGAATAATATGTTTCAAAATTTTCTGAAAATATAAAATATACAATTATGAGAAAGTTTAAAAAAATCGATGCTTGGATCAGTATCATATTAATAACGGGATTTGCCATAGCAACTATCATCTTTAAAGGCTACACATTTCTTATCGGATACTTTGTTGTGGGAGGCTGGCAGGTCATCAGTATGCTGGTGCATGGTTTTAAACACAGCTTTACCAAAAAATGGAACAAAAGATACGTGTACCACTGGATAACTTTTATTTCCCTGATAACAATGCCTTTGGGCTCTTTCTTCATTTTACTTTTTGCAGCACCTATTATGGCTGTGTACTATGCCTGGCTTTGCAGCGATGAAGTACGCAAAATGAATGAACGCCCATTAGCAGTTTTAAAATAATTTATAACCTTTAAAATAAATTTTATGAACTACATTATCATCACCTACAGCTTTTACTTAGTCATCACTATTGCATTAACCATTTGGGTGGCACGTACTTTGTTTAAAAACGGCAAGGTATTTTTGATAGATATTTTTCACGGCAATAAAGAACTGGCCGACAGTGTAAATAATTTATTGCTGGTTGGGTTTTACCTCATCAATATTGGCTATGCAGTTTATACCTTGCAGGTAACAGGCAGCATTGCTAATGTGCAGGAAGTAATTGAAAGCCTCAGTTTAAAAATTGGCCTCATCATCCTTATTTTAGGAGCCATGCACTTTTTTAACCTGTATATATTCTTCACACTTAGAAAAAAAGCAACACAGGAAGCAAAAGACAAGGCACCTGTTGTTAATAATCAGTACTCAGGTTAATTATTAAAAAATGGAAAATAACAAGACCATACAAACTACTGGGTTTAAAATTACCGCAATACTTATTTGTATTGCGGTAACTGCATTAACCTTACATCAATATGCAGCGCTTGTTCAGCACCTTATCACAATCAGATACGATTGGTTGTTTGAACTATGTATCGTAACTGGAATGCTATTTTTTCAGTATCCCTTCATATATAAGAAGACATGGAGTTTGAAACTGGATTATTATTTTAACATGCTGCTGGTTTCATTAATTGGTTCGCTATTACTTCTTCCGTTGCTGGTTTTAAATCATTATTCAAATTATAGTGATACATTCAATCTGCTTTATTTTTTTGCAGTGGTATTGATCATGTTTTTCGATCATAAAAGAAGGGTTACAAAACTTAAGGTACCTTGGGTAATTTCATATACCTGGGTTTTGTACCGGCTCATCATTTTAATTTTTATACTTACCTAAATGAATAAGAAAATTGTCATAGCAGGAGGAACAGGGTTTGTGGGTAAATATCTTACCCAAAAATTTGAATCCACGGGATATGAAGTCATCATAATTTCCCGGCAAAAAGAACATATCAATTGGAATAATGAACCGGCTATTGCAGCCGCACTTGAAAATGCAGAAATGCTTATCAATCTTGCCGGTAAATCGGTTGACTGCAGATACAATGAAAAGAACAAAAAAGAAATCTACGACTCACGGATTGACACAACTAAACAACTGGGCTATGCAGTATTTATGTGTAATAATCCCCCGCCACTTTGGATAAATTCAAGCACCGCCACTATTTATCGCCACGCCGAAGATCGGCCTATGACAGAAACTGAAGGTGAGATTGGCTCTGGCTTTTCAGTCAATGTAGCAACCAATTGGGAAAAAGCCTTCTTCGATTTTAAATTACCAGCTACGCGGCAGGTTGCTTTACGCATGGCCATTGTTTTAGGAAGAGACGGAGGTGTTATTGAGCCGTTGAAAAATCTCGTTCGTGTTGGGATGGGCGGAAAACAGGGGAGCGGCAGTCAAATGTTCAGTTGGATACATATTGAGGACCTTTTCGGTATCATCTGCTTTGCTCAACAGCATTCCGAAATATCCGGTGTATTAAATACATCCGCACCAAACCCGGTTAACAACAAAATTTTAATGCAATTGATAAGGAAGACAATGGGTGTAAAATTTAGTTTACCATTGCCGGCCTGGCTGCTCAAAATAGGAGCAGTCATTATCAAAACCGAAACCGAATTGATTTTAAAAAGCCGTTGGGTGATACCCGAAAGATTAACCGAAGCAGGTTTTCAATTTAAATTTTCGAGAATAGAAGATGCACTTAACAATATTATAAATGATTAAGCACTAAAGTCTAATCAGTAACTTTGTATCATAAATGGACAATCAATCTATTATATTATTCGACGGCGTTTGTAATTTTTGTAACAGCGCAGTAAATTTTACGCTTAAAAGAAACAGCAAAGCAAATATTCAGTTTGCACCTATGCAATCAGAAGCCGGGCTAAAATTATTAAAGGAACATAACTTACCTCCGGATGATATGCAATCCTTTATTTTTATTGAAAATGGCATTGTGTATAAACGTTCAACTGCCGCTTTAAAAGTTTGCAAGCATTTAAGAAGACTTTGGCCTTTGTGTTATGGCTTCATTATTGTACCTGCTTTTATTCGTGATGGTATTTATAATTGGATTGCTGCAAACCGGTATAAATGGTTTGGAAAAAAAGATGCTTGTATGATACCTACGCCGGAAGTAAAAGCAAGATTTTTAAACTGATATGGAAAAGAAAAAAACTTTAGTACTTGGTGCATCCGAAAATCCTGCACGCTATAGCTACTTGGCTATGAACAGGCTGAAAAATAATCAGCATCCAGTTGTTGCAATCGGCAGGAGAAAAGGCAAGGTTGCAGATATTGAAATTGACACAGAAAAAGAGAATTTTAAAGATATTGATACTGTAACCCTTTATTTAAACCCAGCTCATCAAAAAGAATATTACGATTATATTATCTCCCTCCATCCCAAAAGAATAATATTTAACCCCGGCACCGAAAATGATGACCTAGTTGAACTGGCCACTAAAAATAATATTGAAACAATAGAAGCCTGTACATTGGTAATGTTAAGTACCGGCCAGTATTAAGTTTAAACCTCAGGGGCATTTACCAATAACCGAATCGTAGTTTTACGAGTTTCCAGTTTATTTGCTGTTTTTTTTGTTAATGAGATAATAAAATCATCTCAATGGCGTTTGCTTATTTAGAATTAGTTGATCCAAATAACCACTGAAACCAAATTACCACCTATGAAACACTATGCAACCTATGCATTGTCTGTGCTGTTATCTTTTATAACCACGACAGGTTTTTCACAAGTCAATAATCAAAAGCCAAAGCAGTTCAATAGTTTTCCATCAACAATAAGTTGCGGCGAAACCGA
Source organism: Ferruginibacter sp. (assembly GCA_037969645.1). Lineage (GTDB taxonomy): Bacteria > Bacteroidota > Bacteroidia > Chitinophagales > Chitinophagaceae > Ferruginibacter. Next base: position 4,673 of record JBBKXU010000286.1, read on the forward strand.
ATTAAGTAAAGTCTTTACTGCAACAGCCGGACAAGATATCAGTTTTTCATTTTCCAACAATTTTACTTTTTCCGGTACCGTTACCAGTAACCTGGTAAAATACAGTAATCTGCAAACGGCTATTGTTAAATCACCGGATTATTCAAATTCTATTCTCAGCATTTCGAAAATAACAAATACTGATGGCAGTATTTCCTATACCGGCCGCATTATCAACAAAGATTATTTTGACGGGTTTGAACTTAAGAGAAATACACAAGGTAGCTATGAGTTGATTAAAATGGAAACCGACCGGGTGCTACCAGATTGCAAACAATTATAAATAAAAAAATACCGATCCTTACCACCTATCCACCTATCCACTGAAAACCTTTGAAAATGAAAAAATTTTTTACATCGCTTATAGTTACGTTACTTATTATGGTTTCGTACAACGCATATTGTATACCTAAATTAAACAGTTTGCCGAGCGCTACAGCAACAATTTTTCTTGATTTCGACGGACATTATGTAGTCAGTTCGTTTTGGAATAGCGGTAACCCGATAAATTGTGCAGCATCATCGATGACTGATGCACAAATTACTGAAGCATTTCACAGGGTGGCAGAAGATTATCGCCCCTTTAATGTTAATATAACAACAGATTCAACGTATTTTTTAGCAGCTCCTTTAAATAGGCGTATCCGGATTATTATTACGCCAACAAGTAATTGGGCGGGCGCTGGTATTAGTGGTGTTGCAATGATTAGCTCTTTTACAGCAGGCGATGATACCCCTGCATTTGTCTTCAGCGATCGTTTGACAAACAGTCCTAAAAAAGTTGGCGAAGTAATTTCTCATGAAAGCGGACATACAGTTGGCTTGGCCCATCAATCTAAATATAATGGTATTGATTGCGATTCACCTGTTGAGATATATAATACCGGTACCGGAACAGGAGAAACAGCCTGGTCTCCGATTATGGGCAACAGTTTAAGCCGCAATTTCAGCAACTGGAATGATGGTCCTACGCCATACGGATGTACGAGTATACAGGATAATTTATCTACCATTGCCACACAGAATGGATTTGGTTTTCGTACTGATGATTATGGCGAAACACTGGATGCAGGAACTTTTACGTTACCGGGCTCTAACAGCGTTGTAAATGGTATCATTACTACCAACTCGGATAAAGATGCTTTTAAATTTACTTTAAATTCGAATTCGAATTTTCACTTAACTGCAATACCGTTCAATGTTTCTGGTAACTGGATTGGCGCAAACCTTGACATAAGAGTTGAACTCTACAGTTCGCCAACAACATTGATAAGAGACTATGACCCACTAAACAGTTTGAGCGTAACTATAGATACTATTCTGAGTGCGGGTACTTATTACATGAAAGTTTATGGTACCGGTAACAGCAATATAGGTGCTTATGGAAGTTTAGGTTCTTACAGCATCACTACTTCATTCGCTGGCTTGCCAATAAAGAATGTAAGCCTTAGTGGCACGATTGATAAAGCAAAACACAATCTTAACTGGCAAATTATTGCTGACGAAGCAATTAAAACTATTGAAGTTCAAACCTCTAACGATGGGAGCAACTTTAGCGTACTCACCAATGTAACGCCAACAGCAACAAAATTTGGGTACCAGTCGTTTAAAAGCAACACCGTTTTTTACAGATTGAAAGTTACATCAGTATTAGACCAGACAGTGTATTCAAATACCATTGCCTTAAAAGGAATAGCAAATACAGAAAAACGTTTCAGCGTATCAACTCTGGTACAAAACGAAATAATAATTAATGCAGCCGAGAATTATCAATATACATTGGTTGACATAAATGGAAAAACAGTTGCTACAGGAACGGGCCTGAAAGGGATTAACCGTGTAAATGTTTCCAATCAGTCAAAAGGCATGTATATCATACAGCTTTTCAACAACGAACAAAGACAAACAGAACGAATTATAAGACAGTAAGGTAGATTCATGTGTAAGTCGGGGAGTAGCGTTAGGGGCTGCTCCCCTTTTTTGTGCCCCAGAACCTCCTTCAAGGGGCGGAGGGGTTTTTTTATTCTTTTTTTAAGTAACTTTAAGAAACCCATTTTTATGTTATGGAGAAAATTTAATGGAGATCCCATCCAGTTACACATTAAAGAAGCGGTAGAACAAGCCATCAACAGAGAAACTGCCGCAGGTTTTCATTTAAAAGTTTGTATTGGTACCGACAGCCAGGTAAAGGGCAAGGAAACCGAGTTTGCCACTGTAATAGTTTTTTTACGAGAAGGCCATGGTGGCTTTATGTTTATTCACAACGAAAAAACATTAATCAGGTACAGCATTAAAGAAAGGATGCTGGTTGAAGTGGCCAAGAGTATCGAAATTGCTTACGAACTTTGCGACCTGTTTACCAAGTACGATGTGGATATGGAAGTACATGCCGACATCAACACTAATCCCCAGTTTAAAAGTAATGAAGCCTTACGGGAAGCGATGGGCTATATCCTGGGAATGGGTTTCGCATTTAAAGCCAAACCCGAAGCCTTTGCCAGCAGCAGTTGTGCCAATAAAGTGGTGAGCTAAAAAAGCGAGTTTGAAAATTGCAAAGTTTGTATTTGCAATAATGCAGAGGGAGGTTCTTATTCCCCTTTAACTTCTAAACTGTTATTTGTTTCTTCTATAAAGGAAAGAATTTTTTCTTTGCCAGATTTTTTTACGGCACTGGTAACAAAATGCTGCGGTAAAAACTGCCAGGTTTTTTTCATGGCTTCCAGAAATAATTTTACATTCTTGCTTACGATGCGCTGATTTTCTTTATCGCTCTTTGTAAATACAAGGCAAAAGGGAATGCTCCATGTTCTTAATTGGTCTAAAAATTCAAGGTCAATTTTTTGAGGATTGTGGCGGGCATCTATCAATACAAAAACGATGGTGAGGTTTTCTCTTTTACGCAGGTAATTTTCAATCATCTGCTCCCAGCGGTTGCGGCTTCTTATGCTTACTTTAGCAAAACCGTAGCCTGGCAGATCTACCAAATACCATTGCTCCCATTTCATATCGCCAGATTTTGACGATTTCTGTGACCCGCTGGGAGTAGGCGCCGATGAAATAAGAAAATGATTTAACAATTGCGTTTTTCCCGGCGAGCCTGAAGTTTTCGCCAGTTTTTCATTATTGCAAAGCATATTTATCAGCGACGATTTACCAACATTACTGCGGCCTATAAAGGCATATTCCGGCTTATCGGGTACAGGGCATTGTTCGTAATCCGGGCTGCTGATAATGTATTTGGCTGATTTGATCTGCATGTGGCAAAGATAACGGGCAAAAGGCAATGGGCAATCTGCAATAGGCGATAAGCAATTGGCAATATGCAATAAGCAGTTGACAATATGCGGTTTCTTAACTACGGCTTCCAACTAAGAACTAAGAACAAAAAACTCCTAACTCAGAACTCCCGACTCCAAAAGAAAACCTCTTATCTTTGCTCCCCATGTCAAATTACGCACACGATACGGTTGTACCCTATAAGAATTCGGAGCTGGGAAAAAAACAGCAGGTGGCAGGCATGTTTAATGATATTGCTTTCAGATACGATTTTTTGAATAGGTTTTTGAGCGCCGGTATCGATATAAAATGGCGCAAAAAAGCTATTAAGCAGTTGACAGAATTGCAGCCAAAAACGGTGCTGGATGTGGCGACCGGTACAGCAGATGTGGCAATTATGGCGTCTAATATGTTAAAACCAGAAAAGATTACCGGTATTGATATAAGCGACGGAATGCTGGAGATTGGCAGAAAAAAAGTACAAAAGCTTGGTTTACAAAACACTATAGAATTGTTAAATGGTGATTGTGAGACAATAAATTTTAACAATGATTCGTTTGATGCGGTAACTGTGGCATTTGGGGTACGTAATTTCGAAAACCTGGAGAAAGGCTTATCAGAGATAAAACGGGTACTAAAACCCGGTGGAAAACTGGTGGTACTTGAATTCAGTAAGCCCAAATCAGCTGTAGTTAAAGCTCTTTATAATCTGTACATGAAAATTATCTGCCCCAATGTGGGTAAAATATTCTCTAAAAACCGCAACGCATACCAATATCTCGACGAATCAATTAAGAAGTTTCCGGAAGGACAAAATTTTACAGGTATCTTAGACAATCTGGGATACAGAAACACTTATATTAAATCATTGAGTTTAGGCATATGCAGTATTTATTGCGGAGAAAAATAATTTACACCCTTATCGTCGTATTATTATGTCCATTGGTTGGGTTTTCTCAATTAAGGGAAAGATATAACCTGGAAGATCACGATGAAAAACAAATCCGGTTTGGAATTAACCTTGGAGCAAACCGTTCTCATTTTAGTTTTACCCACCACCCCATTTTTTTACAACAGGCACCGCTCGACAGCGTAACGGTTGTAGAGAGTATCAACAGCACGGGACTTAACCTGGCTTGGATGGTTAACTACAGGCTGAGTAATCATTTCGATTTAAGAACCTACCCCGTTAACCTTACGTTTACCGAAAAAAACTTCCTGTATCATTTAAGCTATCCCGATGGGCCGGCAGGTGAAGGAAAGATAACAGAGAAAAAAGTACAGTCTATTTCCCTGAGTCTTCCGGTGCAAATTAAATTCAGCAGCGACAGGATAGATAATTTTAAAGTGTACATGATGGCCGGCGGAAAAATTGAGTATGATCTTGCATCAAATGCCGGAGCCAAAAATGCTGAAGACATAATCAAGCTCAGAAAATTTGATTATGGTGTAGAAGCTGGATTAGGTTTTCATTTTTATTTTCCCATGTTTGTGCTTACTCCCGAAGTTAAGATGGGTTGGGGTATTGGCAATCAGCACAGCAGAGACGAAAACCTGAAATTTTCCAAAGTGATTGATAAGATCAACTCCCGTATGATCTCTTTTTCTTTAACGGTTGAGTAAGCAGGTCTATAAATCAAAACGTCGGTTAAACATATTTATTCTTACCCCTCCGGTAATTAAAGTAGTTGTTGTTGCAACAGGATTGTTGATTGTTTTAAAATGACGGTACTGTCCGGTTAGTTCAAAGTAGATATTCTCCCTTATTTCGTAAGATACCTGTAGATGTGCATTTAAAACTGTCGCTTTATTACCACTACCTATTTTAAAACCATCGTTACCCGACCTGGTCGTGTAATCTCTGAAAATATTTGCGCCAAAATTTTTACCTGTGCTGTCTAATCCCTGGTAATAATACATACCCTGTAAATACACGTACCATTTGGGTGCCGGTTGGTATCTAACTATGCCCAAAAATTCCTGAAAATTGGCGCCCAGCGGATGTGCCAGCGGTTGGTTATAATGGGTGTAGTTTGAAATAGAATCTTTATGTGTATATGTAAACGGCCTTACACGGTTTGTTTCCAATTGTATATCCAGATTGGGTACACCAAAAGCATCAACATATTTCAAACCGGCTTGTATACCCCATTTGTTTACCCAACTGGTAGGGTTTGTTCTGATTTGAGAGAGCACAAATTCATCCAGTAAAAACTGTCCGTACAGTTGAACCCTGTGCCCAATATTTGCTTTAAAATCAAAACCGGCAACAGCATTATCAGGACTGCCAACCGTGCCTTCAATATGCCTGTAAAAAATTATCGGGTTTAGATATTGAAAATCAAAGCGATTTTTGCGACCAAATATCACGCCTTCAAAAACACCAATATTTAGCCACTTGGTAACATTCATACTCAGGTGGTGCATAGCTGCATATTTACGATCCAGTAAAGTGTCACCTACTTTTTTAAATTGTGGAAATAACTCCATAAAAATATTTTGATAATTCAATTTCCATACTCTGGTATTTAGTTTTAAAAACAAATTGCTGTTGCCCCAGTCGCTTAATAACAAGCTGCGGTGTCCGTTACCAATAAAATTTTTATCGTAACCAAATTGAATATCAATAGCGTTGGCTGCTTTAAATGTAATATAGCCCCGGGCATCAAAATAATCTACTGCTGTTTTCTTAAAATCTTTGTAAAAACCCACACCAGGCACCGCCCTGAAAGATTTTATGTTTTCCTGCATATACTGTGCCGTACGTTCCTGGTTATCGGTAATAAAAGTTGAAAAACCTATTTTGCGGCCAATGGTACCCCTTGCTGTAATTCCCTTACTGTTTAAAAATATAGGTTCTTTATAACCGGTTTCTATACCCTGTACGTATTGAAAAACAGGGTTGAGTGCCAGGAAAAAATTGTTGGTTTTAACTTCCAGGAAATTGGGTTTGGTCTTGTAAAAAGTTTTTAAGATCGGCCTTTTGCTTTTAAATGCATCAGTTGGGCCGGTTACCCATTCGCTGTTGTTCATCAAAAAACTGTTCAGATTATACTCGTCAATATCTGTAAGGGCCTGGCTGTTCCATTCCGGGTATTTGTCTCGCTGTGTTGCCATATCTATGTATCCCAACCTTGCACTGTCAATAAACTCTGTCTGCTCCACAATGTATTTACGGTTAAAAGGTCTTACACTTGAAAAGTTAAGATTTGTATTTTTTTGTTGCTTAATTTCCATGCGGTCAACAAAATGAATATCTTTTGAGCCTGGCGTTAAAAAAGTAGATTGGGCTGTTGCAAAAGCAGGACAAATAAAAATCAGTACTTTGGTTAAGCTTTTAATAAATTGCATCAGATAGATTTAGTTTAAAGAGTAACAAAATTCAAGTTATGCAAAAATACCTTTTTAAAAACATACAGGTTGTAAATGAAGGTAAAATTCAGGCCTTAGACGTTTTAACAAACGGCGAAAGGATAGAGAAAATTGCAACTGCCATTGAAACAAAGTATAAGGTTGCCGAGATAAATGGCGAGGGCAAACATCTTTTTCCGGGTTTGATTGACGATCAGGTTCATTTTCGTGAGCCCGGCCTTACTCATAAAGCAACCATTTATACCGAAAGCAAAGCGGCTGTAGCCGGTGGTGTTACCAGTTTTATGGAAATGCCCAATACGGTACCCAATGCTTTAACGCCTGAATTGCTCGAAGACAAATACAATATTGCCAAAAGCACATCTTTGGCCAATTATTCATTTTTTATGGGCACAAGCAATAATAATGCTGACGAAGTATTAAAAATGAACAAACACAAACACGATGTTTGCGGTGTAAAAATATTTATGGGCGCCAGTTCGGGCAATATGTTGGTTGATAGTCATAGTGCCTTGGACAAAGTTTTCAGGGAAAGTGAAATGCTGATTGCCACACATTGCGAGGATGAACGAATCCTCAAAGCAAATTACGAAAGAATAAAAAAAGAGCGGGGGGAATTAATGCCTTCAGATCACCCTTTAATTAGAAATGATGAAGCCTGCTTTGAATCTTCCCTGATAGCGATAAAATTTGCGCAGAAATATAACAGTCGCCTGCATATTCTCCATATCAGCACCGAAAAAGAATTACAGCTTTTTGGCAATATGATGCCGTTAAAAGAAAAAAGAATTACAGCCGAAGTCTGTGTGCATCATTTGCATTTTACTGCCGATGATTATGAACAACTGGGTTATAAAATAAAATGTAACCCCGCCATAAAAGCACCGCATAATAAAGAAGCTTTATGGAAAGCGCTGCTTGATGACCGGCTTGATGTTATTGCCACCGACCATGCGCCGCATACTTTGGAAGAAAAGCAAGGGACATATGAAAATGCTCATGCAGGCTTGCCGTTGGTGCAACATCCGTTGTTATTAATGTTGCATGCACATAAAGAGGGTAGGATTAGTCTTGAAAAAATTGTAGAAAAAATGAGCCATGCCGTAGCCGATTGTTTTCAGATTGCAGATCGGGGTTATATACGTGAAGGATACTTTGCCGACTTTGTTGTGGTTGACAATAATTTGCCTTCAACCGTAACCAAAGAGAACATTTTATACAAATGCGGCTGGAGCCCTTTAGAGAATTTTACGTTTCCTGCATCTATACTAAGCACTTTTGTAAGCGGCAACTTGGTTTACAGTAATGGAAGCTTTGATGAGACTGCAAAAGGACAGCGATTAAAGTTTAATAGATAAATATAAAACATCAAAATCCCCCTTTAGGGGCTAGGGGTATGGATATAGACAAAACAACACTTGCCGACCTTTTAATGTTCAACAGCAGCGAAGACGATTCGGTGTTTAGCAAGCTGGATATGTGTACCACATCGCATGGCAGCGAACAGTTAAAGATATACTTTGGCACGGCTTTGAAAACACAGGACGAGATTGTAGCCGTGCAGCAAACCCTGCAGCTTATTTTAAAAAAGCAGCAGCAATGGCCTACACAAATCAGTAACGGTACCGTGATGGTGGTAGAAAAATTTTACGATTCACCCATCAGTCTTATACCACAACGCCCGTCTTCGGTAGAAGCATACAGTTATAAACTGCTGCATGGCCCCGACTTTGCCCTAGTAACTTATTCAGCCAAACATTGTTTCGATTTTATAAAAGGGTTTCAGTATTTGTTGCAGCTTTTTACAGAAGAAAATATACCTGCACCGTTAAAAAGAGTGTTAACAGCCATTGAAAAGATTGTTGAAAAAGAACAATTCAGCTTTGTTAAAAAGCATAAAAATATTGATGAGCTGAGCAATGCTAAAAAGTTAGAGTTTGCACATTTTATAAGATATGGCTATAAGCACAATATGCTCGACCTGGTTGTGCTGTACGCTCAAATTGATGCCTGGTACGGCATGGCAAGAGCAGTGCAAAAATTCGATCTCGTATTTCCCGAATTTGTAGAAAATAATGAACCTGTAATTGAAGCTAGGGGCTTGTATCATTTGCTGGTGCCAGAGCCGGTACCTTATGATGTGGTGCTGAACCAGAAGACTAATTTTTTATTTTTAACCGGTGCTAATATGGCCGGCAAAAGCACTTTCATTAAATCGGTTGGCTCATCGGTTTTTCTGGCGCATATTGGCATGGGCGTACCGGCGCTGCAGATGAAACTTACGGTATTTGATGGGATGCTCAGCAATATAAACGTGGTGGACAATATCAGCAAGGGTGAAAGCTATTTTTATAACGAAGTGCAGCGCATAAAAGCCACCATCACCAAAATAAGCGACGGCAAAAAATGGCTGATACTTATTGATGAACTCTTTAAAGGTACCAATGTACAGGATGCCATGAAATGCAGCAGCACGGTTATTGAAGGCTTGCTTAAAATGAAAAACTCACTCTTTATACTTTCCACCCATTTATATGAAATTGGCGAAGACCTTAAAAAATACCCGAATATTGATTTTAAATATTTTGAAACTTCTGTTGTTAACGATCAGTTGCATTTCAGCTATCATTTAAAAGATGGGATCAGTAACGACAGGTTGGGTTATTTGATATTGAAGAGAGAGGGAGTGGTAGAGATGTTGGAGAAGATGTGATAGTGAACTGCACAGTATTTGAAGGTTATAAAACACCTTAATATGAATTATGAAAGAAAGATTATTTGCCATTCTTTTGCTTAGTTTATTGATGTTTGAGGGAAGGGCTCAAAATTATTCATCCATACACTTGTTAGGTATCCCGATTGACTCCGTTCGGGAGTGCAATTGCTCTGATGATATCGTTATCGCATTTGGGTCGGGAAATATAAAACAAGGTTTCAGATGCGTAATTGAAGGCATAAGTTTTAGTATTGCGTATTTAGAAAATAGAAAGGTTGTGTATTATTCAACAAAGGACTCCAGTTTTTTAATAGAAAATTTCAGGTATTTGACCAGCAGCAAAACGGTAATTGATTCATTAAAAAAAAGGGGTATTTATTTTGATATGGATATTGGCTTGTTTATAGATTTACCCCAAGGATGGAAACTGGGATTCTATTATCAAGATGCTACTGAGAAAAAAAATAAAATTCGATTAAAAAAGAATGCTATTCCAGGGTATTTATTTAAAACAAGTAGAGGGAGTGACCTAAGCAGCCTTCCGAAAGTAGAAGGGTAAAGCATTTTGCCTTTGTTGGCATAGTCACTAAACTTACAAAATTATAAAATCCCAAATACAGCCGTTGTGCGCCCCGCCAACGAAATTAAATTTTGTTCTTCTTTCCTATTAAAGTTTTTCTAACTTTAATAAAATTTCATACCCATGCTGGTTAAAACTTTTGGTAGCGCTGTATATGGAGTAGAAGCTATTACAATTACTGTGGAAGTAAGTGTAAACAATCAAGGTAAAAATTACTATATAGTTGGGCTGCCCGATAATGCTGTTAAAGAAAGTTTACAACGAGTAGAGAGTGCCATCAAAAGCAATAAGCTGTACATGCCACGTACCAAGCTGGTGGTAAACCTGGCGCCGGCCAATATAAAAAAGTCGGGCACTGCATTCGACCTCCCAATTGCCATTGGCACATTGGGTGCCACAGAGCAAATAAACAATCCGGAGAAATTAGCAGAGTATGTAATTATGGGTGAGCTGAGCCTTGATGGAGAGATACGCCCTATCACCGGTGCATTGCCCATTGCCATACAGGCACGTAAAGAAGGTTTTAAAGGGCTCATCGTTCCCAAACAAAATGCAAGAGAAGCAGCCATGGTAAACAGCCTGAATGTTTACGCTGTTGAACATATTAAAGATGTGATTGAATTTTTTAACAACGAAGATTCAATACAGCCAACTATAGTAAATACCAGAGAAGAATTTGCCAACGCACAAAGTAATTTTGACATTGATTTTTGCGATGTAAAAGGGCAGGAAAATATAAAACGTGCTTTGGAAATTGCAGCAGCAGGTGGGCATAATGCTATTTTAATAGGCCCGCCGGGTGCCGGTAAAACCATGCTGGCAAAGCGTTTGCCAACTATACTGCCACCATTAAGTTTGCAGGAAGCATTGGAAACAACAAAGATTCATTCTGTGGCAGGTAAACTGCCGGAGGATTCAACATTAGTCTCCAGGCGGCCATTCAGAAGTCCGCATCACACGGTAAGCGATGTGGCGCTGGTAGGCGGCGGTGGTATTCCCCAACCCGGCGAAATATCTTTAGCCCACAATGGTGTTTTATTTTTAGATGAACTACCCGAATTTAAAAGACAGGTTTTAGAAGTTATGCGCCAGCCGATGGAAGAAAGAAAAGTTACTATCTCCCGGGCAAAAATAGCTTTAGATTTTCCGGCTTCGTTTATGTTGATCGCATCAATGAATCCATGTCCTTGTGGTTTCTTTAATCACCCCGAAAAAGAATGTACCTGCCCACCCGGTGCCGTTCAAAAATATCTGAATAAAATATCGGGGCCTTTGTTAGACCGAATTGATTTGCATGTAGAAGTAACACCCGTTGCTTTTAATGAATTATCATCTACTCAGCAATATGAAAAAAGTGACAGCATAAGAGAGCGGGTAATTAAAGCAAGAGAAATACAGGAAGAACGATATAAAAATAATGAAGGAGTTTATGCCAATGCTCAAATGAGCAGTAAACAACTAAAAGAAATTTGTATCATCAGCACTGCTGGACAAAACCTGTTAAAAGCTGCCATGGAAAAATTAAATCTTAGTGCCCGTGCTTACGACCGAATCTTAAAAGTAAGTCGCACCATTGCCGATTTGGCCGCCTGTGATGATATTAAACCAGAGCATTTGGCAGAAGCCATTCAATACCGGAGCTTAGACAGAGAAGGATGGACGGGATAAGTAATGGATAATTTTATAATGAATAATTGATAATATATTAAAACCTATTGAGTCTTAATTGGCGAAGCTATTATCCAATATTAATTATCCATTATCAATTGCTCTGCCTTTCCGTCATTTTTTCCGAACTTGTACGATATTTGATACATTGAAACCTTTCAATGTATAATTAGACACAAACTATCTGGATGAAAATATTACTTCGCTATCTAAAACCATATAAATGGCTGGTAGCATTCACGTTAACTTTAGCTGCTATAAATATTGGTTTTTCTTTGATTGATCCTATTCTTTTGGGCAAACTCATCAATCTGGCTAATGATTATCAAAACAATCCCGGCAGTTTTAATGATAACAGTTTTTTTAACGCCGTTTCCTGGAATAAGCCCGGCGTTTGGTTTATTGTTGTTGCATCTATTTCGGTAGCCATGATCAGCCGTATCGCAAAAGCTTTTCAGGATTACTTTTTAAATGTCATCATTCAAAAATTCGGTGCCAAAGTTTTTACCGATGGTTTGCAACATGCCATGAAGCTGCCTTATCAGGAGTTTGAAGATCAACGCAGTGGCGAAACACTTTCTATATTAACTCAAGTGAGAACCGATGTGGAGAAGTTCATGATCAACTTCATTAATATTTTATTTGGCGTTATAATAGGCGTAATATTTGTTTTTGTTTATGCAACGGTTTTTATTCACTGGAGTATTCCTTTGGCTTATGTGGTGGGTATATTTTTACTTACGATAATCACCAATTTTCTCAGTAAGAAAATAAAGATTATTCAGAAAAATATTGTTGGCGAAACCACAGCCCTGGCTGGCTCTACAACCGAATCGCTGCGTAATATTGAACTGGTTAAAAGTTTGGGACTTACAGTACAAGAAGTAAAAAGATTGAATAA
>JBBKXU010000287.1:0-3628 GCA_037969645.1 Ferruginibacter sp.
AATCTTATCTATAAAATTAATAGACACAAATAGACATCCAAAGTTTAAAATGACATACTTATATATGTATTTAAAAGGGGAAAATTCAAGCAGTTGAAAATAATATTAACTGCAAGTAAAAAATATTTTTTACTTTGGTTATTTGTATTATATTTACTCTGAACTTGACAGGTAAACCAAGCCTGATTTTATAACTGCTTAAACCAAGCTCAATTTATTAAAATGATTACCTCGCCGTTTTCTGTAATCGGAAAATATGGCTTGGGATATTTTTTCTGCTTACTTCTGAAACAATTAACCAAAACTAAAAACAAATCAATGAAAAAAGGATTCAAACTATTGCTATTACAATTGCTGTTTGTATCAGCATTGTGGGCTCAGCGCTCGGTTACGGGAAGGGTAACCGACGAACTAGGTGCCGCCCTGCCCAACGTAAGTATTTCCGTAAGTGGAAGTAAAACCGGCGGTACTACCGGCGATGATGGTAAGTTTACAATTACTGTTGGCGCTAAATCGAGAGCATTGGTATTTACATCGGTAGGTATGGCTACAATCGAAGTGAGTATCGGTAACGAAACCAATTTTAATGTAATCATGAAAAATTCCGTTGCAGATCTTTCTGAGGTAGTGGTTACCGGCGTTGGAGTGGCAACCAGTAAGAGAAAACTGGGTATTTCCGTTGAGTCTATCACGGCCGACAAACTGCCCGGAGGAATGACGATGTCGGTTGATCAGGCATTGGTTGGTAAAATAGCCGGCGCTCAAATAAGCAGTGCCAATGGCTCACCAGGCCGCCCGGTAAATATTCTGTTGCGTGGTATCAATACCATTAACAGGGGTACACTGCCGATGATTATGTTAGATGGTATAGAAGTAAGAGGCACCGATTTGAACTCGCTTGACCTTACCAATATTGAAAGGGTTGAAGTTGTACAAGGTGCTGCCTCTGCAACCATTTACGGTGCACAGGGTGCCAATGGTGTAATTCAGCTTTTTTCGAAAAAAGGAAAAATGGGTAAAATTCATATCGATATCTCATCCAGCACATCCCGTAATACCATGCTCAATAATGGGAAGGTAGAAAAAGCAAAGTTTCATGGCTTTACTACAAATGCAGCTGGAGAAGTAATTGGAAGCACAGGGGCTCCGATTGCTTTTGATCCTTCCATAAGTGTTTACAGATCCAATGTATTGATCGATTTGAATTCGCCACTTACGTTAATCAACAAAGCGTACGATAAGAATCTGGTATACTACGATCATTTTAAAGAATTTTATATTCCTGCAACCATCAGTAATAATGCAGTAACTATTTCCGGTGCCAGGGAGCAGCTTGACTTTAGTTTCTCCATGTCGGATAACAGACAGCAAAGCACATTTAAAGACAACGGAAAGTTTTCCCGTTCAAATTTAAATTCGAATATTGGAATTACACTGGCGAAAAATTTAAAGTTCAGAACTACTACCCAATTAGTTTATACCAAAAACACGTTAAATGATCCAACCGGAAGAGGTATCATGTTTGCATTGAATAATTCAAGGCCCTTTGCAGACTATAGCTATAAAATGCCGGATGGTAGTTATGGTTACTATTTTGGAGATGCCACAGGTGTAAACGGTTATAATCCCAATTACAGAACCCAGTATTCCAATAACCTGGATAATAAAATTGATGTGGTGCAAAACTTTAATTTAAATTATAAACCCATTAAATATCTGGAACTGGACGTAAAGTATGGCATGAATTACCAAACGCAGGATGTAACGTATAATGTATTAAACCAGGATGAAAACGCCAGCGCCAAATTTTGGGGAACAAGATGGTGGACCGGCTTTTACGGTCCAACACCTTCGGTAGGTACTTCTGGAGAGATCGATAATTTCAGGTATCGTACATTTTTTCAAAACTTAATAGGTACAGCGATTATCACTACCGATTTTAAAAAGGATTTCCATATTAATATTCCACTGAAAACAACTACCCAATTGGCGTATGATTATCGGAAAAACGATTTTCAACAGTACATTACCTGGGGTATAGATGCTCCTTTTTATACGCCTTACACGGCCAGTCAAATGAGTACTTACCGTATTCAATCTGATTACAGAGAACCATTTACAACCTATGGGTTTCTGGTTAATCAGCGTTTTGAAATTGGAGATTGGGCGGGTGTTTCCGGCGGATTCAGAAGCGACTATTCATCGGCCTTTGGCAAAGGTGCAAAGCCTGCAACCTTTCCAAGAGGCGATGTATTTGTTCGTTTGTCTCAACTTGATTTCTGGAAAAACAGCCGTGTAAGTTCAGTTTTGCCCGAATTTAAATTGCGTGCCGCATATGGAGAAGCTGGTATTCAACCAAGAGCTTTCGACCGTATACCAACCATTGCCTCGCAGATTATAGGATCAGCAGCTACTTTCCGTTCTAATATCAATTATCCAAATCCCGATTTAAATGTGGAAATATCGAAAGAACTGGAAATAGGAACAGATATTACCATCAAAGGACTGAAAGGAAGCTGGCTTTCTAATTTTAATTTGTCTTTAACCTATTGGGATAGAAGTACAGCCAACGCCATTTATGATGTTGATGCGCCGCCAAGCAGCGGTATAGGAAGAGTTAGGGATAATGCGTTTGGTTTAAAATCAAACGGTTTGCAGGCATCTTTAAATGCGAATATTTATAATTCTAAAAATCTAAATTGGAATTTTACAACTAATTTCAGCAAACAAACATCCATGATTTCATCGGTAAAAGGTGGAGCAGAGATTATTGTATTGTCAAATGCGGGAAGCAGTAACTATGTATTAAAGGCAGGTGAAAAAGTAGGCCAGTTGTATGGTAACAGAATGATTACGAGCCTAAATGAAACCAATGCAAAGGGAGATCTTTATATCCCTGTAGCATCGCACGGCAATTACACAGTGGCCAGCAATGGTTGGGTAGTTGATAAGGTAACTAAAATTCCTTTTGTAACACCCGAGAAAGTGAATCTGGGAGATCCAAATCCAAAATTCAATATGTCATTCATTAACGAATTGTCTTACAAGGGTTTTCTTCAGTTGGGCTTTCAGTTCGACTGGGTTTACAAAAGCCATATTTACAACCAAACAAGGCAATGGATGTACAGAGATGGTATACATAGTGATTATGCCAAACCTATTACCATTGATGGTGTAACCGAAGCCTATGCTTCTTTTTACCGTGGTGTTTATGCAGCCGTACAGGCCAATGGTACCCGAAATTATTTTTATGAAGATGCATCATTCTTAAGACTGCGTAATCTTTCGCTGGCTTTTGATGCTGCTAAGTTTTTCAAAATAAACGGAATCACAAGATTGCAGTTGGTATTAACCGGCCGCAATTTGATTACGGTAACCAAATACACCGGGTTTGATCCGGAAGTTAGTTCAGGTACATCAAATTCAGCTTTTGATCGTGGTGTTGATCATAATACAGTACCTAACCTTAAAACATACCAGATTGGACTAAATCTTGGTTTTTAACTTTTAAACTTAACGAAAATGAAAAATATAAAAACAGTTCTTTTAGCAGCCCTGCTGATTGGTTCAGCACTTTCCTGCAAGAAAGAACTTGATGTAAAAAATAATAATCAGCCGGTGCCCGAAA
>JBBKXU010000288.1:0-13615 GCA_037969645.1 Ferruginibacter sp.
ATTGACCATCTGGTGATTGTTCCTTTCACCGATTATTTTGCCAATCAAACAGCCGAAGAATATATTCGTGATTTTCTGGTTGCTAAATTTAAACCTCATACTATAATCATCGGTTACGACCACCGTTTTGGCAAAGACCGGGTTGGTGATTATTTACTGATGGAAGAAAAAGCACCGGTTTATAATTATCAGTTAAAGGAAATATCAGAACATATTCTGAATACTATAAAAGTAAGCAGTACAAATATCCGCAATGCCATACTACATAGTAATGTGGAGGAAGCCAATAATTTTTTGGGCTACGATTTTTTCTTTGAAGGCGAAGTTTTTCATGGTGATAAGATTGGTCGTGAAATTGGTTACCCAACTGCCAATATTAAAAGTACTGATGAAGAGAAGATTGCCTTGGGTGATGGCATATATGCCGTATATGTGAAGGTTGAAGGCAAATCATACAAAGGCATGATGAGCATAGGTTTCAGACCAACGATAAACGGTAAGATTAGAGTTACTGAAGTAAATATTTTTGATTTTGCCAAGGAAATTTATGGCACCAACATCAGAGTTACAGTAATAAAATATTTACGTGCCGAAGTTAAATTTAATAATCTGGAAGAGCTAACATTACAACTGCATAAGGATAAAGAAGATAGTTTGGCCTGTTTGTAGTTTCCATATCATTTCACCTGTCCCGATTATTTCGGGAACGAAGGCGAAATCTATATTTTAATAGAAAATATTATTCAGGTCGCTTGAAGCTTCCCGACTCATTTTGAACCAACCATCTTCACCACCATTTCCTTCATCAACGATGCATCCGAGGTTCCGGTACTGCCCACTCCCACTCCTTTTAAATTATAGTGATGCAGCAGCAACAATATGCGTTCTATCCCATCATAACCATAATTATTAATGGTTTCCAGTGCGCTTTTTACGGCGTTACCATTAAAGTAAAAATGTGGTTTAAGGGCTGCTTCGCTTCTATCCTTCATACCAAAAACAGTATATACTTTGCTGAAGCTGGAATATAATGCTGGTAGCACCATCTGTATGGGCCCAGCCTTAGGGTTTCCTTCAAAATACTGGATGATTTTGATGGCTTTAGCCAGATCTTTTTTAGCAATTGCCGCTTGCAATTCAAAAACGTTGTACTCTTTGCTGATACCGATGAATTTCTCAATATCATCTTCGGTAATATCTTTTTTGCCTTTTAAATTTAAAGCCAGTTTTTCAATTTCGTTTACAATACGGTTGAGGTCGTTGCCGATATGTTCATCAAGCAAACTGATGGCTTTTGCATTTATCTTATATCCCTGATTACGCACGTATTCGCCAATCCACTCCTGCAGTTTGTAATCTTTTATTTTATCGGAGGTAAAAATTTCGGCTGATTTTTTTAGCAGTTTATAAAGTCTGCTTCGTTTATCAAGAGTTTTGGTTTTATGACCAACCACAAAAATGGTTGAGCTCAATGGATTCTCTACATAGCTCTCCAGCTTATCAAGATCTTTCATTTGCTGTGCCTCTTTCAGCAAAACCACCTGCCGCTCGGCAAACATGGGATAACGTTTGCAGGCATTTAAAACAGCTGTCCAGTCGGCATCTTTACCGTAAAAAACAGTTAGGTTAAATCCAGATTCGGCTTCATTAAGTATCTTATGCTCAGCATAATCCATGATGATATCAATATAATAATCCTCCTCACCCTCAAGCCAGTAAATATTTTTGAAACTGTCCTTTTTCCAGTCGCTGATGATTTTTTCTGCACTCATGGGTCAAAGATAATACTTCGTGTGTTTTGTTGCGGTTGCCAATCCTCATCGCCATCAAACAGGCAAGGAATTGGCAAGTTAAAAAGTTTTTAACACAGCAATAACGCTGTAAATACTGCGTTCTTTAACACTGGTACTATCTTTGGCATAATATTAGTCGAGAAGAAAACAAATTTTCGCATTTCGCTGATACAAAAACCTGATAAAGAAAAACCTGCAAAAATGAGTTTCGAAAACTATCCTGACACGGAAAAGAATACACAAACACCCATTGCTCAGCCAAAAAACAAGTGGCGTGATTATTTAACAGCAGGCCTGATTATTGCCTTGCTGGGTACATGGGCTTATATTATTTGGGATAAAAGCAAGACCAAAGAAACCATTCAGCAAAAAGACCTTGTTATTTCCAACACCGTTACAGAAAAAGACGAACTACAAAAAGACCTGGAAAATGCAACCAGGTTATACGATATGATTAAGACCAGCAGTGCTAACATGCTGCACAGCAAAGACAGCACCATATCTAGAAGAGACCGTGAGATAGCTGAGAAGAGAAATAAGATTCAACAACTATTGTCGAAAGCTAATGCTACAAAAGAAGAGTTGGCACAGGCAAAGGGCTTGATTGCATCACTGAATGGTGATATTGCTGGTTATAGAACCCAGATTGAAACCCTGCAGGGAGAAAAAATTGTGCTTACACAAGAAAAAAATCTTGTAATTCAACAGCGTGATAAAGTTCAAAATAATTACGACTCCGTTTCAAACGTAGTGTTACAAAAGGAAGGCGTGATTGATATTGCTTCTACTCTACATGCGTCAAATTTTTCCATTTTAGGGATTAATGAAAAAAGCAGCGGAAAAGAAAAAGAGACAACTGTTGCAAAGCGGGTTGATAAACTTCGTATCACATTCGATATAGATGAAAACAGGGTTGCACAATCGGGGCCTAAGAATATTTTTGTTTGTATAACGGGTCCCAATGGAAAACCATTGGCGGCTGAAGCTTTGGGCTCTGGAAAGTTTAATACCAGAGAAGGTGAACAAAAGCCCTATACGCAAAAACTTGATGTTAATTACACGCAAGGAAAGCGCCAAACATTAAGTATAGACTGGCAACAAAATTCAGATTTTGAAATCGGTAATTATAAAATTGAAGTTTATAATAATGGATTTAAAATTGGGGAAGGTGTTAGGAGTTTGAAGAAGGGCGGATTGTTTAGCTAGAAGATTGCCCTGATGGATGCCCGGCCGATATGGATGGTTCTTGTTGCTTCGGGTTTTCTACCTTCATACTGAACACTTATTTCAATATTACCTGCCAGCCTTTTGGTAAATTCTACATTCCACAAATAGTTTTTTCCGGGTAATAACCCATCTAATAAAATATACCCAACGGTTGTATTGGCCGAACCCTGGTAACCGTTATAGCTTATTTGATTGAGTGAAAACCGGGCGTTAAGTGTACTGCTGTTGAGAATATTGTATCGAACATCACCGGTAAATACATGGTTCGATGAAGTTTCCATAGAATCTATAGTGTTCTTCTTTTCTCCATAAGCATAGGTTAAACTTGCTCTGAATTTTGTTTTATGCACGTACGACAACGACGGTTCAACAATGTTTTGTAATACCAAATAATTTCGGTTTTCAAATTTTGGGCCAATGGTATTCAGCTCGTTCTTAATCTGCTTATAGCTCACAGTAGTTACAAAACGCCTGTTTATGTTCCACCTTACTTTACCAATGAGATTACGCAGCTTCCGGCTTTCGAAACCGTAACTCAATATTGACTTTCCGGTGCTGATGCTATGTGTTACATCAAAACCCCACTTAATATTACTGCGGTTAAAAAACAAAGTGTTAGATAAAAAAGAGTTTAATGTTATTAATGTTGTATCAACCAGTTTATTGGTAAACGGATTAAACTGAAAACCACCGGTACTGATATCTTTTTTATTAATCTGCAGGGCTGAACTCGTGCTTGAGCGGGCCAATATCTTCATAAACCCGGTGGCATTGGGCTTTATAATAAGTTTAGGGTTTAACGAAAAACTGTAATTAAACTGTACATAATTTGCTTTTACATATTGATTGCTGGGTGTAAAAACACGGATGTATTTTTTCTGATCTTGAAAAATGGCCAATTCAAATTCATTCAGCTCGGGAATAGAGTTGCCATTATAATCTATCCAGGTATATTCACCTTGTCCTGCTGGTACTTCTACATATGTATATTCTCTTTTTTGTTCTTGCCCAGAACCAAGCTCATATAACACGTTGCCGGTTACAAAACCTTTTAACTCATTTACATAATACTCGGCCCTGCCCAACAGGCTTTCATCGGCTTTTTGGCGGCTGATAGTGCTGTTAAAAATATGAAGCTTACGGTAAGTTACATTCAGCTTCACCTGATGTTTTTCATTTTTAAGTAACTCTGTAAACAGGTTGTAATTGTCACTGCGGTCCGCTTGTTCAAGCTTGTATTCAACTGGCAATAGATCAGCCCTTGTAAAATAGGAAACGCCCCACCTATTTGCTTTTGCAGGATTCGATTTTAGATATACCTGCCACACATTAAAAGCATAGCTAAATGCCGATAAGGTATCTGTTGCTTTATCACGCAGATTATTAATTTCGCTGTTGTACTTTAAGCCTACCTGCATTTTCTTAAAGCCAGTAAGCTCTTTCATTAGATCAACGGATGGTCGAATGAACGTACCGGTTTGAACAGGGTTATTAATTGTTGTTAGACTAGACTGGGTTGTGAGTTTCCAGCCATGAAAATTATTGAAGCTGTTAAGCGTATGACGCAAGCCGTTGTATTTATCACTGCGGCTATAACTGGTTGCATCATACTCTAAAAAATTACGACTGCTATCGGCTAATTTTACCGAGCCTGTTATAATATGCTCGTCGGCAACGCCAATATCATATGGCAAACTCCAATCTCTTAAAAATTCAATATTCCGCAATCTTTCTATTGGTCTAAATCTGCCCTGCACAAACTCGTAACCCAGCTTGGTTCTCATTAATAAGGGCATTTTCAATAATTTAACCTTGGTATCATCTTTTGTTAACTGCAGCTTAGCGGCAAAGGCTTTATCGTTGCCTTTATCTTTTCTTGAGAAAAGATTGATATCATAATCACTCATTGCCACGTCGGCTTTAAGTCTTGTTTTAGGATTGAAGACATACTCACCCCCAACGGTTATCAGCTGTTGTTTTTTTGGAGAGATCAATAAGATAACCGGCGCATAATCACCTTGCTTATTGTTGTTCGCATCGGGTTGTACCCAGCCAAAAACTTTGCCATTGGCAGCACTTTGCAGCGGTGTATAATTTCCTTTGCCCGGCCCCAAATAAGTAAAGCCCAAATTATACAGTATATCATTGGCATCAGTAGAAAAAACAAAAATAGAATCATGTATTGTACCGTTATAGAGGGTATCTATTTTTTTATACAATATTTTACCTGCACTAAGTGTATCTCTTGCCGCGTTTTCGTAATAAGCTGTATCAGTACCATCACCTATATCTGCTAAAAACTGTTTTTGTTTTGCATCAAGCACCTGATTAATGGATGAGTTCTTTGCATCAACATTATTGTAGAAGCCGACATTTAGAAAAAATTTATTCTTAAAATTCACTTCATCGCTTACATATATTTGGGAATTCAGAAAATTACGATCGGCATATTCGAACTCCACTTGAATACGTTTATCTTTTGTAATCAACCTTTTCTGGGTGAAGGTTAATTCAGCAGTATTGTAATTAATAACATAGTCCTGATCTTCGCCACGTTGCAACAATTCGCCATCCATAAATACTCTTTCGGTACCAGCAAGTACCACAAAAAATAATTCAAGATTAGGGCTTGTAAGTCTGTAGGGACCCTGGTTTCCCTCAAATGGCGCCAACTGGTTTCGGGTAAATTTCCCTTTGGCAATTGCTCCGCTAAGCAATAAAGAATTGGAAATATTTTTAGTGATTTTATTGTCGGTAATAAAAGAGACACCTTGCAATCTTTTATAAAAATTGAGAAAGTAATTTTTGCTTTGGCGGATATCAATATCTCCAAAATTTGCCTGCCATCCTTTTTTCTTTATCTGGATGAAGATACGGTCAAAGTCACGCAGATCCTGCGTATTACCATCTGGCTGAACAGGGATATTGTTATCAGTTATTGCTGCTGTTAGCTCCAGACTATCGCCAATAAAACCGTTTAATTGCAAGTTAAGACTTGAACTTACCACAGCATCCTGACTGTTACCAAACGAAATGCCCCGGCCAAAACTTCCCTCCGATTTAATGTTACCAAAATCTGTAAGTGGATTGGTTTGTTTGGCGCCAACTTTTAGCGTAAATGGATTACTGCTTAAAAAATTGTAGCGGATACTGTCGTAATTTAAATGACTGACCACCGCATTTAATTTATACGGAAATACCCGATAAGTTATTGTTGCATTTTCTTTTTCTGGTTTATCCAACCAGGTAATAGTGGCATTGACTTCATCAATTTTATAATAAAAGGGAGATACGCCTTCAATAACCACAGAGCCAGGCACCAAACTCATTGAATCGAGCTTTACTGTTTGTGACCTTGTAGTGATAACTTTTTTACGAAGATTAGAAAGCGACGGAGGCGTAATTTGTGCATGTAGAAAATGCACAAAGAAAATTAGCAGCAGAAATAAGTATAACCTTTTAAGCTTCAATAGTTCTTTGGGATTAGTAACGTTAAAATTACTAATAAAAGTACAAGGCAGAAAAACCTTCTTTAAACCCGATTAAAATCTCCGAACTAGTTACTGCTCAGTACTTAATCCTGCTATTAAATATTCCCTGTTCATTCTTGCAATATTTGCAACCGAAATTCCTTTAGGACATTCGGCTTCGCAAGCATAAGTATTGGTACAATTACCAAAACCTTCTTTATCCATCTGTGCAACCATATTCAGTACTCTTGATTCTCGTTCTGGCTGGCCTTGTGGTAATAAAGCTAGTTGAGAAACCTTAGCACTTACAAATAACATAGCACTGCTGTTTTTGCAGGCAGCTACGCAAGCACCACAACCAATACAAGAAGCGGCGTCAAACGCTGTATCAGCATCTTTTTTATCAATTGGCAATGCGTTCGCATCCTGTGCGTTACCAGTATTTACAGAAATATAACCACCGGCTTGTATAATGCGATCGAAAGCATCACGGTCAACCATTAAGTCTTTAATAACCGGGAAAGCGGCTGATCGCCAAGGTTCTACAACAATGGTATCGCCGTCTTTAAAAGCACGCATATGCAACTGACATGTTGTATTCTCGGTCCACGGACCATGTGCACGGCCATTAATATACATACTGCAGGCGCCACAAATACCTTCACGGCAATCATGATCAAATGCAATTGGGTCTCTGCCTTCAGTTATTAGTTGCTCATTCAGCACATCAAACAATTCCAAGAATGACATTTCGGAAGAAATATCTTTTACCTGGTAAGTTTCAAAACTACCTTTTGTGTTGCTGTTCTTTTGTTTCCACACTTTTAGTGTGAGGTTCATGTTGTAATGTTCCATCTTATAAATTGCTTAATTGACTTATTGTTTAATTGTAGTGTATCAGCTTTTCAATTTTTGGTTTGTAAATAAAATCAAAGAGTTAATTGCTTTTGGCAGTTTTTGTAACTCGTTAAAAATAAATTCATACTCAATTTCACTAATTAGCTTTCTTGCTTTTTGGTTCCAGTCAAGCGATTCGTTCATTGATCCCTGACTGTACCTGTAAAATTTAATCTTGTCTTTCTTTCCATATCTACCAAAACCTTCTGCTATATTGGCTGATATTGAATCTGCTGCCGTAACAAATTGCTCACCCATAGTATTTTTAGCAAATGAATCCCATTTAACTACTATATCCCAAACATAATTACTTAAGTGAAACGCTATTCTGTAACACTCAATATCTGCAAGTTTAAGAAATCGCTTTTGTTCCATGTCTATATCAATTCAACAATAAAACAATTAAACCATTAGATTCTTCGATAATTGCTGTATTCGAATGGCCGCCAACCAAATTTGCGCCATAAAAAATATAAGAGCCTGTGTTTCGTGTTTTTAAAATTCTTCTTTTTCACATCCACATCAAATGTCCAGTCTTCTTTACTTACCAATTCTTTCATCACTGACGGATGTGTTCCATCAAATTCTGTTATCGAATCAATATTTGAATAATCGAACTGAGCAGATTTCTTTTTTGTTTCTTCGGCCCATTCATCATAATTCTTGTCGCCATGCCAGAGTTTACCAAAATCGGCATATTTATTTTGCATTTCAATTGGGTTACGCACCCAACCATAATGATAAATATAAGCGTCAATCAGTTTTACATTCAATTTTCTGTCATCCAGTCGAAACCCTTGTGCATCCTGGAAACTACGAATGTTTTTATTATTCCTGATTACTCTAATTTCTTTTGAATACCATCTACGGCCATCGCCAATAAATTGGTAACTCCCATAAAAATGATGATAGTTGAATAATAACCCTTCTACCCTTTTATCATCTTTATATTTTTGCATGGCTTCCAATATCACCGGGTGATATTGTTCATGCAATGCTTCATCAGCTTGTATGTAAAAGAGCCAGTCGCTGTCTGTTGCTGTTGCATCCAACGCTTTATTTGTTTCTACTGCCAGCACTTTTCCTCCCTCACGTAAACTATTATCCCAAACAGAATGAATAATTTTTATTTTATCAGACTTAATAGATTCAATGAGCTTATTTGTTTCATCTTCCGAATCACCAAGGCTGATAATCATCTCATCAACAATGGGCAAAAGTGAAGTGATTGACTCTACCACCGGGTAACCATATTTCACCGCATTTTTTACAAAAGTGAATCCGCTTACTTTCATAATTATTTGTAAGAGCGCTGTGTTGGTTTTACAATCTCAAAAGTTAAAGGTTCTTTATTCATCTGCCAGTCGCTTTCGCCTTTGTATTCCCATGCAGCTACATAACTATAATTATCATCGTCACGTTTTGCTTCGCCTTCATCCGTCTGCGATTCTTCACGAAAATGTCCGCCACAACTTTCATTTCTGTTCAAAGCATCTTTACACATTAGTTCTCCTAATTCAAGGAAATCCGCTACCCTGCCTGCTTTATCAAGCTCAGGGTTCATTTCATTAATATCGCCCGGTATTTTTACATCGCTCCAAAATTCTTTTTTTAATGCCTGAATTTCAACAATGGCTTCCTGTAAGCCTTTTGCATTACGGGCCATACCGCACTTGTCCCACATTATTTTACCAAGACGCTTATGAAGACTTTCTACAGTTTGATTTCCTTTAATGTTCATCAATTGATTGATTCTGTCGCTTACTTCTTTTTCAGTTTCTTCAAATGCAGGATGTGTAGTTGGGATTGATGCGGTACGAATATCGTCGGCTAGATAATTACCCAATGTGTAAGGAATAACAAAATACCCATCGGCTAATCCCTGCATTAATGCACTGGCGCCAAGCCTGTTTGCACCATGGTCGCTGAAATTCGCTTCTCCTAAAGCATATAAACCATCTACAGAAGTTTTCAATTCATAATCAACCCATAAACCGCCCATGGTGTAATGCACAGCTGGATAAATCCGCATCGGCATTTCATAAGGGTTTTCGCCGGTTATCTTTTCATACATTTCAAACAGGTTACCGTATTTTTCTTCAACCACTTTTTTACCTAATGCTATGATCGTATTATCATCGGCTGCGTCATTTCCAGTTTTGCCTGCTTCAATTTTACCGTATCGT
Source organism: Ferruginibacter sp. (assembly GCA_037969645.1). Classification (GTDB taxonomy): domain Bacteria; phylum Bacteroidota; class Bacteroidia; order Chitinophagales; family Chitinophagaceae; genus Ferruginibacter. The sequence goes on from JBBKXU010000288.1 coordinate 9,574, forward strand.
TTTATAGCATCCGCAAAATCTAAAAACACTGCCATTTTTGTAGTGCCTACGCCGTAACCTTCATCGCATCTTTCTTTTGCTGCTCTTGATGCCACGTCACGGGGTACCAGGTTTCCAAATGCCGGATATCTTCTTTCTAAATAATAATCTCTCTCTTCTTCGGGTATATCAATACCTTTGCGGTTATCATCTTTTTTCTTGGGTACCCAAATCCTTCCATCATTACGTAAACTCTCACTCATCAATGTTAATTTACTTTGATGATCGCCACTTACCGGTATACAGGTTGGATGAATTTGTGTGAAACAAGGGTTACCAAAGTAAGCTCCTTTTTTATGCGCTTTCCAAGCAGCTGTAACATTGCTGCCCATGGCGTTGGTACTTAAATAAAATACGTTTCCATATCCACCACTGCATAATAACACAGCGTGACCAAAATGTCTTTCTAAAGTTCCTTTCACTAAATCTCTTGCTATTATTCCTCTTGCTTTGCCATCAATCTTTACAATGTCCAGCATTTCGTGCCGGTTGTACATGGTTACATTGCCAAGGGCAACCTGTCTTTCTAAAGCACTGTAAGCACCTAATAATAATTGCTGCCCCGTTTGCCCCGCTGCATAAAAAGTGCGCTGAACCTGTGTGCCACCAAAACTACGGTTGCTTAACAATCCGCCATATTCTCTTGCAAATGGAACACCTTGTGCCACACACTGATCAATGATGGCCGCACTTACTTCTGAAAGACGATGTACATTAGCTTCCCTTGCACGGTAATCGCCACCTTTTACGGTATCGTAAAATAAACGGAAAACCGAGTCGCCATCGTTTTGATAATTTTTTGCGGCGTTTATACCACCCTGTGCTGCAATACTATGTGCACGGCGTGGACTGTCCTGAAAACAAAACGCTTTTACCTGGTATCCCATTTCGCCTAAAGACGCTGCTGCAGAGGCTCCGGCCAAACCGGTACCAATGACAATCACTTCCAGTTTACGTTTGTTGGCAGGGTTAACGAGTTTTACATGGCCCTTATAATCGGTCCACTTTTTATCCATTTCGCCCTGTGGTATTTTTGAATCTAAAGACATTGCGTATAGTTGATTAGTTAAGTCGTAATTAATTTATCCAACCCATATAAAATGAAACGGGCATCAATGCAAATAAAACACAAACAATAATTGTATAAGCTACACCAATTGCTTTAATAATTGGAGTGTATCGTTTATGATTTATGCCCAGCGTTTGAAACGCACTTTGAAAACCATGCAGCAAATGCCAAAACAAAGAAATAACGCCAAGCAGGTAAATAACAACAATCCACCATTTTTGAAATTCTTCCTTCATCTCTAAATATAAATTATGGGTAGCATCATTAGCTCCACCATCGGCATACATAGCTATTTTGGTACCTACAAAAAATTTAGACACGTGAATAACCAGAAAGAAAAGAAGCAATGTTCCCAGTAATCCCATGGAGCGACTGTACCATTTGCTGTTTTGATTAGCGGAGTTAACTTCATAACCTATTGGACGGGCTGCGCTGTTCTTTTTCCAGAGCAACAATCCCTGAATAATGTGAAGAAGGAGCCCTATAAATAAACCAATCTCCATGATGCGTAAGATCCAGTTATGGCTCATAAAATGAGCAGCGGCGTTAAATGTTTCGCCACCATCGTTTACAAAAATGCAGGAGTTTACACCAACATGCACAATGAGGAAAGTAACTAAAAAAAGCCCCGTAAGGCCCATAGTTAATTTCTTGCCGATTGAAGAAGTGAAAAAATGTTTCCAGGTCATATTGAAAGAGTTAGAGTTTGTTTTGCGTTGCAAAAATACGACAGGATGATGCAAAAACCGTAATAAATCAAAATTTTATCGCCGGCGATTAAGCAATATCAGTTTATCCGTCAATCCTTTTTACAATCAGGTCATCTATCTGCTCAAAAACCAATTCGGGTTTTAACGTTCGCCATTGCGGAAAATCCAGCAATTGTACATAATTGTTCAGCCTGGCCTGAACAAAATCATACTGGCTTTGGGCGGGCATATCCAGTACAACCACCCACCCGCCTACTTCTTCAAGCTCCTGATACCAGTCTTCGTAATAGGCATCGTCGCTGCTGTGAAAATTCAAAACGTTTTCTGCAATGAGAATATATTTTGTGATACCCTGCCGAAACATGATATCTGTAATGTCCCTCCGCAATGTCATAATATCATTCTCAATCGCATCATTCCACTCGCCCAATAACTCAATGATGGCAAAGCTTTGCTCGTAGTCGACAAAGAGAATCTTCATGTACAATGTTTTCGATCCAAAATCGTCCCACTGCGGATGAATATAAAAATTATAAACCGTGTTAGAGAATTCAAATTCGCTGTACTGGCGGCGGTAAAACGGAGAAAGCCTGTCTTCTTCGGCAGCGTACAAATGCCGCCAGTTGTAATATGGTTCTATATCCTGCAAAATAACCGCTGATTTATCTGATTAAAATTGATTTCGCTGATAATGCAAATTTAATCGCAGTATAACAAAGATTAAAATTGATTTCGCAGATTATTAAAAGTCCATTTAACCTGCTACCTGCATCTGCGAAATCAGAATAATCATATTAATCTGCGATAAAAAAAGAGGGTTGCCAAATTTTGGCAACCCTGTACACTTAATACCCGTAATATTTTATTGAACTACTATTCTTTCTGTAAAAATAAATTTATTGGCAGCATCGGTTACCTTAACCATATACATACCTTTTGCAATATTCTTGCTAATTGGTACCGTTACAACCTGTGTTTTTACATTAACAATAACAACTCGGTTCATTAACGGCTTACCCGATAAATCAGTAATGGTAACATTATATTTACCCACATCCTGCCCATCAAAATAAATATTGAATTCACTTGTGGTAACTGGATTTGGATAGATATGAGCTTCGTTTGTAAGCACTGGTACCACAGGCTTAAAGTCGGCAAAAGTTCTGGCTGCATCAACTTCTTTTTGATAAAGCAAATTACCATTTGCCAAATCAGAAACATTATACTGAGCATCAGATCCGTCTATTAAACTTGCCACAAAATCTTTCATTGAAAATTTATAGTACCCTGCCCAAACGTTGGCACTGGCAACGATTACATTGCCTTCATTATCAACAGCAGCGCCGTTAGTGCTATAATTGGCCGGTAAACCAGTAATGTATCCAACCTGCTTGGCAACTCTTGTTTCAACATCTAAAGAAAACACATAATGGTTTGCAGAGATGATGTATAATTTATTGTAAGCATCGGCGATCATATCTCCACCCCAACTTGTGCATTTATTTTTTATCGAAACTGTTTTGTTTGACTCATCATCAATCACAGCTCCCAAATCGGTAATGGCAACTTTTTTGCCGGTGGTGAATTTTACCAAGCGACTGCCATCATTGGTTAAAGCATAGCCATTACCATCGGCAGCAATTACCATACGTGTAAAATGATTGGCTTCGTCCATTAAAGCCTCGTTGGTATTTAATAAAGAAGATTTAACCGAGTAGTATTTCTGAGCATCACCCTTTGCATTCAGATCGAGCCAGCGCAATTCGCCAACACGCATAGGTGTAAAGAACAGTTTGTTTTGATTTTTGTCGTAAGCCGCAGCAGCAACCATCGTTTCAGTTGGCCTCTGCCCTGCCAAGGCCTGGGTTTTGTTATCAGCATCCATCATTACAAATGCTGTTTTTTCCCGTTGGTAAACATCCTTTACAATTTTTCCCGAGGTAATATCTACCTGGCGGATATTCATCCACATAAAATCCTGATTTCCGTCACCGGTTATCGCAAAGGTTTTGCCGGCATCTTGTGCCATAGCGCTGAAGCTGGTTGCAATAAGTGTAGTTGAAAGTAAAAGTTTAATGTTCATAAGAGGAGTTTTATTTATTTATATTGATACGTAAATTACTCAATTTACATAAACAAACAAAGATTTTTTTATGAATGGTGGTTTTCACTTGCTGATTTAACGCTCCCGGTTTGTAAAAGTAAATTCCGGACGGTGGTATAA
>JBBKXU010000289.1:0-2620 GCA_037969645.1 Ferruginibacter sp.
CAAATAAGAAAGCAGCAAACGTGGTTTCGTTTTACGAGGGAGGTTATAACCTAAGTGCTGTTATGTTTGGCACTCATATATCCAATGGAGGAGTGCCTGTTTTTAATCATGTTACCGATCTTAAAACAGCAAATTTTACCGCGGATCCTTTACTGGTTTTTCTAGAAGAAAATAAAGATGTGCAAACGTTGTTGTGCCTATTTGCAGGCGAGGAAGCCGCAAAATTTTACCGTGCAATAGCTACCGCAAAAGAAAAAAATCAATGCAGACTTTTTGTATCACCCATGATGCTGGATGAAACGCTTAGTGCCGCTGGCGATGATGCCTTAGCATTGGAAAATGTGACGGGCTTTGTGCCCTGGCATTCATCCTTAAAAAATGAAGCCAATGCGATGTTCACAGCAAGTTATGCAGCAATGCAGAAAACTAAACCGGGTTACTTCTCTTTGCTGGGTTGGGAAGCAGGCATATTGCTTGATGCTGTTAATCAACAGATGCAGGCTGGCGTCAATGATGCAGCAACAATTATAGCGGCACTTTGCCAAAAGCAACATGAGGGTCCCAGGGGATGGATAAAAATTGACCCGGCTACGCAACACAGTTATAGCCCGGCGTACTTGGCGTCTGGCAGCGGTAATATGGAAATCAGCATCCTGAGCGAAGCTGAGAATATGGAAACGATATGGGCCGATTACATACAGGTAGAACTGGTTGATGCCTACAGTTGTGGCTGGCGTAATACCTATCTCTGCATTTAAAAAAAATGAAAAGTATAAATGTATTATTGGTTTGCAACGGCCGGCTTGCCTTACCGGCCATGTGGGATGCGGTGTACAACCAGCAGCTTAAAGCAGTGGCTATTCCTGCACATTGTACCGAATTTATTGACGAAGTTTCCCAACTGCTTTATACTTACGTTCAGTTATAAGATACCGGTGGCATTGTATAAAACAGAAAAACCTCTTTTTTAGAATGTTCATCCCGGCCCCTTACCACAATATCGTGGCCCCGATCCCATATTTCAACAAATTAGAAACCGGGAGGAAAATGCGTCGGCTTGTATTCACAAACTGGTAGATAAAATGCATGCAGGCGAAATAGTACTGCAGGAAAAAATAAAACTTGATGCACTGGATAATTATGGACTGCTTTCGGCTAAGCTGGCTGAAACTGCTGCCTGACTGATTCAAACTATTATCAGGATGACAGCATTGGGTATGCCGGTACCCGTAATGGCATAGGATGAAACGCAGGCTAGATACTTTAAGCGGCCTGCTGCAAAAACCATTAGTATAATCTGGGAGGAGATGGATGGGGCCGAAATAATGGCATTGGTAAATGCCTGCAACCCATGGAACAAAGGCGCTGTAAACAGGCATGGACAAAGGGTAGTACGGATAATGCAGGCAGTGCTGGCCGATCCGATAACAGCAATGCATCAACAGTTGTTGCCCGGTCATATTGTTGAGTTGAATGAAGATAATATGCTTGTAGCTGTAAAGGGTAGCCGCTAGTTAAAGATCGGGCTGGTTTATACAGATGAAGGGTTTTTTAAATCCGGCGTATTGCTACAACTGAATATTTTACCTGGCAGCAGGTTTATTACGTTTTGAGCTTTTTTTATAAACTTTTTTCGAATTAAGCTTGACATTGTGCAAAATTAGCAATAAATTTAGCTTTATCGAATTCACCGTTTATGGTATAAACGCTACCGTTAGTTTCGTAAAAAACAGTTTGTTTTGTAACCGTTTGAATTTTTGAACTTATTTTTTAACTTTTAAATTTATTAATTATGGCAGAACCATTTATCGGCCAAATCATGGTCGTGGGGTTTAATTTTGCCCCCCGTGGCTGGGCTACCTGCGACGGTCAGCTTTTACCAATATCACAAAACAGCGCCCTTTTTTCTTTATTGGGTACCACTTATGGAGGTGATGGCAGAACCACTTTTGCTTTGCCGGAATTGCGGGGGCGTTCGCCTATTGGTGTGGGAAACGGGCCGGGGTTGTCTCCAGTAAGCTGGGGCGAAAAAAGTGGCCAGGAGAATGTGACCATTGGCATAAATAACATGCCCAGTCATAACCATTCAGGACCGGGGCAACTTAGTTTTCAGGCAAATGCCGATGGTGGTTTAAACTCCGATCCCAATAACAGATATTTAGGACCAGCCAATATTTATACAAACGACGCCGGGGACCTGGTTAATTTGCATTCTACTAATGCAAATATTACAACGGCAAACAATGGCGGCGGCCAGCAAATGAATAACATGCAACCCTATCTGGGCATGTACCATTGTATTGCTTTAACGGGGATATTTCCGAGCAGGAATTAGCATTAAAAAAATAAGTTGGATGCATTCTGTCACAGAAATGCATCATAAAAAAGCAGAAAGGAAACTTTCTGCTTTTTCTATTTAAACGAATCAATCCTGATGTTGCCGGCACTGCGAATTACCATTCTGCAGATATTTAAATGTTAACCGTATAGTCGTGGATGTTAATCAGTTACGGCTAAAAATAAGGTTTCGCTGCATTTTACCTTCAATTTAGAGATAATTATTCCCAATTACCGTTAGTTTGTAATAAAACGTTTGCGCTTCATAATATTTTAATTATAT
>JBBKXU010000290.1:0-3364 GCA_037969645.1 Ferruginibacter sp.
GTATCTAATTGTGAGGATAAAGCATCCAAAATAATCGGCAGCGAAAAAGCTAATAAATATTGCGATTGCTCTGTTGATTTAGTTGCCGAACAATACCACAACTACCAGGATGCTAAAAAAATATCAGTGCTGGAAATAATAGACTTCATAAACAAATGTAAATAGCCGGATGCTTTATGAATAAGATTCAATTGCTGTTCAGTATATTTTTAATCTCTGCGATTTTAGTTTCCTGTAATAATGAAACCGATGGCGGAGGCTGTACCTATGATACTCAAATATTTCCGGCCAAAGTAATAAAGCTGGTTGATGTAAACGAAAAAAGCTACGATGTTTTATTTGAGGTAGATTATGAAGGCAGAAAAGACACGCTAAGTTTTGCAAAAAAAAATAACAGCAATTATATTTTTATAGAAAAAATTCCGAAAAGCAGTATTGTTGTAGGCAGTAAAATCAATTATGTAGTTCAAAAAATACTTAGCGGAAAATGCAATCCACTGGTTGATTTTATATCTTTAGAGCCATTTCAAGCGACAAAATAAACGCCTCTAATCTTCATTTGGGAATACTGAAAAATATCGGTATATTATGGATATATAATATTGATTAATCAAAATTTCCATTTATGCCAATTGTAAAAGTAATAGAAGTAATCTCTTCTTCAACAAAGAGTATTGACGATGCCATTCAGAATGCGGTAACAGAATGTGCCAAAACGGTACGCAACATTGATTCTGTGTATGTAAAAGATATCAAAGCACACGTTAAGGATGACAAAATAAGTTCTTACGGAGTTATCTGCAATGTGTCGTTCCGACTTGATGCGTAGCCCCTGAAAAAAATGCCTTTTGAAATTCAAAAGGCATTTTAAATATTTTTAGCTCTCCATTAATTGGAAACAACCACGTCAATAAGTTGGCTTTTGTCGGGGCTTTCCCACCTATAACGCACTGTATAAGCTTTTGCCGTATTGCTTTTTAAGCAATAAGGTATTTTTAAAGTATAATTCACACTGTTATTTTCCAGGGCGCCTTTAACCTGTTTCAGCAATATGTCGGTTATTTTAATTTCCATGAGGTTATTATCGTACACCCAAAAATTTTCCTTCCCCCGAAAAATTTCAGAAAGGCTTGAGCCTTCAATATTTGAAATATCTACGCTAGTATAAGCCATTTTTGGCGACACTTTAATAGAAGTATCAATTTCAATCTTCATGCCTTTAGCACTTAATCCGCTGAGCATACCGTTTGCATCACCCGACGTTTTTATTGCTTTTGTTTTAGTTGAAATTTGTAACGGCTCTCCTGCTCTTGCAAATGTAACCGGGAACTCCATCTTTAATTGGTTCACACCCTTCATATCAAATAACCGGATTTTTATTATCCCGTTAAAATTACCCTTCATTAACTCGGCGCCTATGCCAAACTTAACACTAAAAGTATTCAGTTCTTTTTCGTAAAACCCGTTTGCAAAGCTCCGCAAAAGCAAATTGGGATCTTTAAGCAGCAGTTCGCCTCTTGGCCCCAGGACCATAATTTCTGCACCGGCATACATGGTTTTATTGGCACTCGCTATAAAACCGGTTAATTTGTGAAAACTGATTTCTATTTCTTTATTCAGCGGTATTCTGTTACTGAGAAGCTGGGCGCCATCAATCTTAACATCAATTGTTTTTGCAACAAGTCCTTCATTAAAATACTTCAATCCGGTTAATGGTACAATGCCATTATTTTGAGCATAACTTATAGTGATACTCAAGGAGGTTAAGGCAATAACAGCAATTAAGTTTTTTAAATTAAAGAGATAATTGTTCATACGTTGGTGGTAATTATGTGAGTATCCAATTTGCACAGATTAACCTGAAGTTATGTGAATACTAACGCAGTAGCCTGTTAAATTAGTATGAAGGATAAGAAATGTTAACAATTAACGCTGTTAATTCTCAAAATTCATCATTTAAAGCAAATACAGGCTTTCGGTACATCCATTGTCCGCCGGTAAAATCGGGAAATTCCACTGTTTCGTTACCTAACGCAATTGATTGCTCACTAAGTGGAGTGATGGCACTCCAGGCTGCGGCGTCATATACATCCAACGGAGTAGCTATATTTCTTTTGGCAGCTTCTATAAATGCATGTATTACATAAAAATCCATTCCACCATGGCCCGATCCCGCAGATTCTTTACTCCATCTAACCCAAAGCGGATGATCGTATTTATCGAGCCAGGCCTTTGCATCGTCCCATACATGCGCCCTTGCTGTTTTACCTTCAATATAAATCCCTTTGTTAACGTCCATCCAAATTCCTTCTGTTCCCTGAACCCGGAAACCTAAGGAATACGGTCGGGGTAAATTAGTATCATGCTGCAATAAAATGGTTTCGCCATTGGCGCAACCAATTGAAGTAGTAACGACATCGCCAAGCTTAAAATTAATTTTAGCGTTAGGATGATTTTCGCCGCAGGTTTTTACAACATGATTATGTAACCCTCTGGCTTTAGAAGAAAAAGCACATAGATTGGTGAACTTGTTGCCACGGTTTATATTGATATAATTAGCAATGGGGCCAATGCCGTGTGTAGGGTATATATCGCCATTGCGATGAACGGAATGTTCAGTGCGCCATTTTGCTTCTGTCCAGCCCTTCTCTCCCATTTCGCAACCGCCGCCGTAAGGTTTAACGCCATCATTGAATTTTACTTCACGTAAATCATGCTGATAGCCGCCCTGCAAATGAATCATTTCGCCAAACAAACCCTGCCGAACCATATTTAAAACCGCCATTACGTCTCTGCGATAACAAACATTCTCCAGCATCATTACTTGCGCCTTATATTTTTCCGCTGCTTTTACTACATCCCAATGATCCTGTAAAGTAATACCCAGCACCACTTCCGTTCCTACGTATTTAATACCAGCTTCAAGCGAGCCAATGATCATTTCTTTATGCCACTCCCAAGGGGTAGCAATTATTACCGCGTCAATGGCCTTTAGCTCCAGCATTTTTTTCCAGGCGTATTTATCGCCTGTAAAAACCTGAGGCATTTTTTTTCCACTTTTAGTTACGCTTTCTTTGGCGCTTTTTAGCATCCGGTCATCTATATCACAAATAGCTATAACTTCAACGTCGCTCCTCATCAGCAAGAGTTCCAGGTGGTCCTGCCCTCTTAGCCCAACACCCATAATAATAACTTTAAGTAGCCTGTCGTTGGTGCTTGCAAATAATTTTGAAGATGGTAATACAGCAAGGGACGCTGCTGCCATTCCGGTTTTCTTTAAAAAATCTTTTCTTTTCATCTTTTACCTTTTTAAAGTTTAAAGATGGTGAATTTAATAAAGCTTATTGAATATTCTTAATGTAGC
>JBBKXU010000291.1:0-9963 GCA_037969645.1 Ferruginibacter sp.
TGTAGCGCACATTGCCTGTTTTAATACAACAGCATTGGAGCGAAGTTTGGCCGTAAATCTTGGCATCCCTATTTATGGTTGCGATCCTGGCTTAATTTACATGGGTACCAAAAGCGGCAGTCGCAGGGCTTTTATGAAAGCCGGCGTACCTATGCCGCCCGGTGCAGAAAATTTAAAAAGTTACGAGGATATTGTACATGCTGTTGCAGCATTGAAGGATATGCATCCGCAAATAAAAAAAGCAGTTATAAAATTAAATGATGGTTTTTCCGGCGATGGCAATGCTATATATAAGTATCCCAAAAATCTTACTAAAAAAGAAATGTATGACCGGATACATCAAAATTTATATAAAGAAATAATACCCGTTGCAAAAGATTTAACTATAGATATGTTTTTGGAAAAGTTTGTGTTGATGGAAGGCGTGGTAGAAGCATTTGTAGAAGGGGATGAAAAAACTTCTCCTTCGGTGCAATGTAGAATTAACCCATTTGGACAAGTCGATATTATTTCAACACACGATCAGGTATTGAGCGGTGAACATAGTCAGGAGTTTGTTGGTGCTCATTTTCCCGCAGATCCGGCCTATCGGTCCGAAATTGCTGCTATGAGTAAATCTATTGCGGCAATTTTAAAAAAAGAAGGTGTGCTGGGCCGCTTTGGTATTGATTTTATTTCGGTAAAGGAAAACGATGTATGGAAACATTATGCCATTGAAATTAACCTGCGCAAAGGAGGTACTACGCATCCGTTTTTAATGCTGCAGTTTTTAACCAATGGGAATTATGATGAATCAGCAGGTGTTTTTGAAACACCTAATAAACAACAACTGTATTATTTTGCGTCAGACAATGTGCAGAGCAATGATTACAAAGGACTTACACCGCAAGATCTTATTGACATCGCCATGTTTCATGGTTTGCATTTTGATGGGGCTGCACAAAAAGGAGTAATGTTTCACATGATTGGCGCTTTATCTCAATACGGGAAAATGGGTATGGTTTGTATTGGAGCTACGCCGGAAGAAGCCTTTTCTTTATACAAAAAAACGATCGCAGTATTGGATGCTGAAACAGCTGGTTAAAATACGCTTCTATCGAAAAGCTTATCGCATCAGGATTACCGTGCCTCTCATTTCCACTACTGCACCATTTTTATCAATGCCTTTTATCATCCAAACATAAGTGCCAGCTAAAGCCTGTTTACCTTTTTGGGTACCATCCCAACCTTGCATCCATTCTTTAGTTTGATACATTAGCTGACCAAAACGATTGAAGACACGGAAATAATCGGTGCTTCTTATACCAACAGGAATGGGGCGGAAAATATCATTCAACCCATCGCCATTTGGCGTAAATGTATTGGGTAAATAGTAGGTTGGCCCTTCATAGGCTTTTACAAAAACATAATCGGTTTCGCTGCAACCGATTGAATCAGTAACTAATACAGAAAAATACGTATCGTTAGATAATATCGCCAGCGGGTTTGCAATAAACGGATTATTAAGCGGCCCTGCCGGACTCCAGTTGAAACTTGCGCCAGCACCACCGCCGGTAGCCATTAGCTGGTGCGGCCTATTCCGGATGGCATTAGTATCGTTACCGGCAAAAGCATTTATAGAAGGCATGTAGATTACCCACATGCTGTCGGTAACAGAAAAATTACAGCTATAATTATCTGTAACTGTTAAAAAATATTGTTGTGTTGAATCTGGATTTGCCAACGTGGTAGCGGCATTAGGTGTAGCCAAAGTTGCAGCAGGTGCCCAGCTATAATTAACGGTACCCGATAAGTTGGAAGCAGTTCCTTTTAGAGTAGCTGTTGTTTTTGCACAGATAACTGTATCGTTTCCGGCATTAGGTACGGGTTTATGCAACACGTTAATTGTAACAGAATCGTTACGCTGACAAACTCCCCATTTTGCGGTCAGGTAATATTTTGTAGTATCGGTTGGTGTGGCAACCGGATTTCTAACGGTATCAAAATCTAAAGTAGCAGCGGGTGTCCATTTAAAAGTATCGGTAAGTGCATTGGTTTGTGGTATTAGTGTAATCGTACTGCCAAAACAAATGGTGCTGTCGGGGCCTAGGTCAAGTCGCATGGTATCATTTAATAAAGTGGTTGCAGATGTTGTTGTTACACAGCCATATGCATCTCTTACTTTAATGTTATTGTAATTACCAACGGGTAAATTTAAAAACTGATTTGATGATTGGTAGTTTGCGCCATTGTCGATAGAATATTCGTAACCCGGGTTTCCACCTCCGGCAGTAATATCAATGGTTCCATCATTATTAGCACACGATACATCTGTAATAACTGCACTTGCTGTAACCGGTGTGGGCTCTTCTACTAAAGCAGTTGTTGAACCTCCACATAAAGATGCTACAACCCTTGCATTAACAGTATAGTTACCGGCCAATACATTGAATACAGGAGATAGCTGCCATGTTGCACCGCCATCAATTGAATATTCTATATTTGGCCCAACGGGATCAGTTATGGTTATGGTTCCTTGGCCGCCATTGCAACGGGCGCTGTCAACTTTTGTAACGATTGGGTTAAGCGTTTTATAAACAATCATAGTATCAGAGCCTTCAGTTTCAACAGCCGGGTCATCACACTTTTGATAAAAAGCCCTAACAGTATAACTCATACTATCTTCGGGCTGACAAATATTTGCGAACAAAGCTTCCAGTTCTCCATTGCCAACCGGTGTAGTTGTTCCTGTAGAAATCAATGCACCATTCTTATATAATTCAACCCTGTTTAATAAAGAGGTAGCACCACTGGGCACAAAACGCCAGCCTTCGTTAGTTGCTGTCCACACCGTATTGTTTCTGAGCGAAACAGTTCTGGCAAGATTTTGATCCCAGTTTTGAATACCCATGATCGCACTACCGCCATTTGTGCTACCAAGACAGGCCAAGGGTTTGTCTTTTAGAAACATGTCAATTATTCCTGTGCCTTCATATAATACGATTTGCTGGGTAACCAAATCGGCGGCACAGTTATAGTATGGTACTTTGTGAAAGTTCAAAACAAATTTTCTGCATGGTGCGGTGCCTACAATTATATACTCCATTTTCCTGTCGGGCTGCTGAGGGAATGTAGTGCTGGCGTCAGGGTCAATATCGTGATAAGGCCCCATTATTGTAGCCCGGGGATAGGAAGCGCTGGGGATTGGTGCAGAGAGAACCCAATTATTAAATCCACCGGCATTGGAAATATCAAAAGACACGATGCCATTTGTACCCACAGTCAGGCTTGTATAATTTTGTCCGTAATAGCAAAATGTAAACTGTAAATCAATTACGGGAGAGAATTTATCATCCTGGTATGCAGGATCAACCAAAATGCCTCCTGGATTTGTAAATGGATATGGCTCAAAAGGTATAGATACCACCTGATAATCGTCTGTATTTCTTACATCTGGTATCCTTGCTTTTAAATCAAGGCAGGCTTGCAAACATGAAATGGTAGTATCGTTACCGGCAGCTACATTAAAGCAGGATTGGGCAGATAAGTTCTGGGAACTAAGGAAAAGAAAACAAAGACCGGTAAATATAATTCTCTTCATCGCAGGTTTGAATGTTATTCAATCATCTTAAAGGTAAATAAAATCCTTTAAATCATTATATAACACATCATGCCGAAAAGTAAATGTGCAAATCTTCAACCCGAATAGCTTTTATCGTATTAAAACTACCGTTCCTTTCATTTCAACCACAGCGCCATTCTTATCAATACCCTTTATCATCCACACGTAGGTGCCGGTTAATGCCTGTTTACCTTTTTGGGTGCCGTCCCATCCTTTCATCCATTCATTAGTTTGAAACATTAATTGGCCCATACGGTTAAATACGCGGAAGTAATCAGTGCTTTTCATACCAACTGGTGTTGGGCGGAAAATATCATTCAGCCCATCGCCATTTGGTGTAAAGGCATTTGGTAAATAATAAGTCGGCCCTTCGTACACTTTTACAAAAACATAGTCGCTGGCCTGACAACCAATGGCATCGGTAACCAGTACAGAAAAATAAGTATCGTTTGATAAGATTGCTAGTGGGTTTGCGATAAATGGATTGTTTAACGGACCCGCCGGACTCCACATATAATTAGTGCCACCACTTGCCAGCATCTGGTGTGGACGGTTGATAATGGCGGTAGTATCGTTACCTGCAAATACAACAAGTTGGGGTTGCATAGTTACCATCATGCTGTCTACTACTGTAAAATTACAACCGTAATTATCTGTTACTGTAAGGTAGAATTTGCGTGTGGTATCTATACGTGCAATGGTGCTTGCTGCATTAGGCGTATTTAAAGAATCTGCCGGACTCCAGGCATAACTTACCCCGCCAGAAAGGTTGGATGCACTGCCGTTTAAAAAAGCATTGGTTTTGTAACAAATGGTAGTATCGTTACCTGCAAAAGGGACTGGTTTGTGTAATACACTAATCCTGATGGCATCGGTACGTGTACAAATACCCCATTTGGCATTTAGCACATAAGTGGTAGTATCAGATGGTGTTGCAATCGGTGTTCTTATATCATCGAAATTTAAAGTAGCAGCCGGTGTCCACTTAAAAGTATCGGTAAGTGCATTGGTCATTGGTATTAAAGTGATGCTGCTGCCAACACAAATAGTACTGTCGGAACCCAAATTCAGATACATCGTATCATTTAAAACCACAACTGCCGCGGTGTTTGAAACACAACCATTGGCATCTCTTACTCTTATGTTGTTGTAATTGCCAATCGGTAGATTATTAAACACATTACCCAACTGGTAATTAACGCCATTGTCAATAGAATATTCATAGGCCGGGCTACCTCCGCCTGCGGTAATATCAATACTGCCATCATTATTAGGACAGGTTGCAAAATTTGTAAGGGCTGATAAGGTTAAACTTGTTGGTTCGGTAAGCGAAAAACTGAAACTATAAATACAGCCCAATACATCTCTGATTAAAAAATTATAAGCACCCACGCCAAGGCCGTTAAAAGTATTGCTAACCTGGTAGGTAGCGCCGCCATTAATTGAATATTCATAAGGACTCACGCCGCCGGCTGCATTTAAAACAATGCTGCCGTTATTGTTACCATTACAAAGTGGATTGGTTAAAACCGATGTTGCGGTAACCGCAGTATTTGTCGTAAGGGTGAAAGTATTGGTTCCTGTACATCCGTTAAAATCAATAAAGTCAACGGTGTAGCTGCCAGCCGCCAGGCCTGTAAAAATATTGCTACCCTGCATTGCCCCGCCATTTAATGAATATTGATAAGGAGCCGTACCGCTTGTTGGATTAACGGTAATAGTGCCATTATTTAGATTAAAACAAGGAGGGTTTCCACCGTTGATATTAGAAGTTAAACTGGAGCCCATAGCCACATTTACCGGGAAAGTGCCGGTGCAGCCAAACATATCAGTAACCAAAACCGAATGTGGGCCCGCCGAAACGTTTGTAAAAATATTACTTCCCTGAGGTGCTCCTCCGTCAAGTCTGTAGGTATACGCCGGCGTACCACTTGTTGGTGTTACGGTAATAGTGCCATCGTTTAAAGTAGGGCAGGTAGTTGGGGTAGTGCCTGTAGTTGCAGTAACTCCCGAATTGCCTGCAGTGATATTAAAGTTTATTAACCCGCCGCAACCTGTAATAGCATCTGTTATGGTAATAGTATGCGGCCCGGGTACAATATTGGTAAACACATTACTTGCCTGCGGTGTACCTCCATCTAAAGCGTACATATATGGCGCTGTGCCGCTCGTTGGTGTTACCGTAATGCTGCCGTCGTTTGCTAGTGGGCAACTGGTATTCGTGATGTTCGTAGTTGCCGTTATAGTTCCGGTTCCAGCAGCTAGATTTATACTCACCGAGCCGGGGCAACTATTTGCATCTGTAAATGTAACGGTATGAGGACCGGCGGCCACATTGGTAAACACATTGCTGCCTTGTGGTGCTCCTCCATCTAACCGGTAAGTGTATGGTGCCGTACCGCTCGTTGGTGTTACAGTTATAGTGCCATTTGTTGAAAGCGGGCAGGTTGGTGATGTTGAAGAAATTGTTGCGGCAATGGTAGTTGTTGTAGTTACTACAGCATTTATTACGCTGTCGCAGCTATTGGCGTCGCTTACTATAACCACATAGGGGCCTGCTGCAAGATTACTGTATGTATGTGCGCCTGATACCGTCACCGGCGATCCGCCATTTAATGTATAAGAATATGGGCTTGTACCCGCCGTTGGAGTTACCGTGATTGAACCAACACTAGTACCACAAGTTGTTGGATTGGTTGTGGTAGTTGCTGGTAAAGAATTCAGACGTAAAACATTTATTGTATCCAAACTGTAGTAGGTGCCCGGACCGTTAATTTGCTGGTAAGTAGTTTTTACCACATACAAAGTTGGAACGTTTGGCGGAGGACAAACATTGGTAAAATTCCATTCAAATGTGCTAGCATCTACTCTTACAGTATCTCCCGTGGCAATAACGGTTGCTGTAGCATCCAATAACTCAACACTTCTATATAATGCAGCGCCATTTTTAGGAATAAAACGCCAGCTCTCATTCATGCCTATCGATCCCCAAGGTGGGTCCGTAACTCTTCTGTTAGGTGGCATAATGCCCAGATTTCTGTTGTAATTTTGCATACCAATCATTGACTGGCCACTATTCCATCCCGGGCAAATCTGCTTATCAAAAACTGATACTTCAACTACTCCAGAAGATTCGTTAAGGATGATTTGGTGTGTATTTTCTATTAAATTTTGACAGGCAGTAGAAAATAAAGGCACTCTATAAAAACTTAAAACCCATTTTCTGGTTGGAGCTGTACCCACCACCACATAGTCAATTCTTTTGGTTGGAGAAGTTGTATACGCAGGATTTAAGTCGTGATATGGCCCCATAATTAAAGCCCTGTCGTAACCTGTATTTGGTAAGTTACCTGCAGCAGTACTATAATGACTAAAAAGCCCGGCCCTCGTTATATCGAAACATATATATCCGTTAGTACTAACTACCAGTGAATTATAAGTGGCTCCGTAAAAGGGAAACGAAAACGGCAGATTAATAACAGAAGAGTAAGTATCATCTATACTAATACTTGTAGGAGTACCAGGTACGCCAGGGTTAACTTGTGGAAAACAAGCAGATGCTGCACTTATATTTTTAAAAGTATAGTCGTCTGCCAATGCCCTCGTATCCGGAAATTGTGCATTTAGTGTAATACACGCTGTACCACAAGAAACCGTTATTGTTCGTGGACAATTGTATGATAAGTTTTGCGAATAAGCATTAAATAGGCCAATGCATAAAGCAAAAGCAGAAAGTAAAATTTTTCTCATGCAGTGTAAAGCTTGAATTTTGAGGCTTTGAAGGTAAATATTTTAAGCTAAAGCAAGCAAATATTAATAGTTATGGTTTACAACTTGCTACTAAGCAGGAAATTGCGAAAGACGCAGGATTCCGACATTCTAAGTTTATTCAGATTTTTGATGTAGACTGACAGCTAGTGCACCTCAATCTCATCTATAAATAACCAGGCGGGGTTGCCTGCACCGGGTTGACCGGCGGGAATGATGCCGTAATTTTTGGCCACCACATGAATATACCGGCAAAATTTCTCCTTTTTTACTACAATCTTATCAAGATCGTCATCGGGGTTTATTTTAACCGTTACCAATTCAATCGGCATGTCGGGGCTGATGCCCGCAGGATCAAAATAAGGAATAAAAGAAACTTCAACCTGGCTTGGTAAATAGATCCAACTGCCTTCCAGTTTTAAAACATGCAGGGTGATTTTTGAAACACTCATATTCTTTCCAAGGTCGATGGTCACATCCAGGTCCGTGCCGCTGAAGCCTAAAAACTCAGAAGATTTTGCCAGGCCTTTTTCGTTTTGTACGCCATTTACCAAAGTAAAAGCACCATCACCGGGATAGGATTTGGATGGTTCGGTTACGAGTGTTATTTTTTTGCCAGTGGCTTTGTTGAATTGAAATTCTTGTTTTATTGGATTGCCAATTTGGATTAATTCATTATCCTTTTTTTCTGTTAAGAATGATTCATAGAATCCATGAGTGTCAATTTTTACTGGAGAGTTGTAAACTAAAGTATGCTTCAAATACACAGGTGTCAATACCCTCATTTCTCGTCCATTTATCAATGAGTCCACATGTATTTCCATAATATCGTGAGCATTCCAATAGTTTACGTTTATTACTTGTTCTTTTTTATTCGTTTCAACTTTCCATATCACTCCATCATAATCTTTTGTTGGCAGTACAGTCGCCTTCAGATCATAATAAGCTTTACTATAATTAATTTTCTGCTTTTCCAATCTCTCAAAAATCGCCGGTAATCTCCTCTCAAAATCTTTCCGGTCACGTTTTTCTTTCGGGCTCCACAAAACCTCACTCAGTGCAATCATTCGAGGAAACAGCATGTACTCCACCTTACTTGGGTATCCCATGTACTCGGTCCACATATTGGCCTGTGCACCTAAAATATATTTTCCTTCTTCGGCCGTTAGCACTTTGGGAATAGGTTCGTAATTGTACACCGCTTCTATTGGGTTATAGCCACCAATGGTTACCGAATCTTCATTTTTACTTTGTGTATGATCAAAATAAACCGGGTTGCCGGGCGTCATAATAACGGGGTGCTTTTGTTTGGCGGCTTCAATGCCACCGGCTTCGCCGCGCCAGCTCATTACCACAGCATTGGGTGCCAGACCGCCTTCCAGAATTTCATCCCAGCCAATCATGGTTTTACCTTTGCTGTTTACATATTTTTCTATACGCTGTACAAACCAGCTTTGCAGTTCGTGTTCGTCTTTCAGGTTATTATCCTTCATCCGCTTTTGGCAGGCAGGACAAATTTTCCAATGTGTTTTGGGGCATTCATCGGCACCTAAATGGAAATATTTTGAGGGGAAGAGTGCTGTTACTTCATCAATCACATTCTCTAAGAATGTAAAAGTAGAATCTTTACCGGCACAAAAAACGTCATCAAACACGCCCCAAGTTTCCTGCACTAATTTTATGCGGCCATTCTTTTGTTCATCTTTACTTTTTTGTGAGATCATATTTGCCGGGATCTCTGTTGGCTTTGCAGGAAAACAACTGAGCCCCGGATAAGCCGCAATGGCAGCGCTGCCGTGACCCGGCATTTCAATTTCGGGTATCACATCTATATATCTTGCTGCGGCGTAAGCCACTACTTCTTTGATTTCTTCCTGTGTATAGAAGCCGCCGTAGGGCTTGTTGTCGCTGCCTGTGCCAGGGTAGCGGCCAATGATAGTTCCATTACGCCATGCGCCGGTTTTTGTTAACTCCGGATATTTTTTTATTGCTATTCGCCAGCCTTGGTCATCGGTTAAATGCCAGTGAAATTGGTTGAATTTATAAGCGGCTAAATAGTCAATATATTTTTTGATGAATGAAACAGGGAAGAAGTGACGGGAAACATCTAAATGCATGCCGCGGTAGGGGAAACGGGGTTGGTCGTTAATAGTTAGTTGGGGTATTTTGAGTTGACCGTTGCTCGTTGCTCGGTTTTCGGTGACTGAACGCTCAATTAATTGAAGCAAAGTTTGGATTCCATAAAAAACTGTATTTGGATTACCATGTATGATAATGTCTTTACCTGGAGCTATAATCTGGTATCGATTATCGTCCCTGTAGTCTTCATCGTCGTCGATCAACATAATCTTCGATTTTTGAATATCGAAGCTTTCATTATCAATAAGTTTAGAGGCAATATTTCTTTTCTTTAATTCTTCAAGTAAAAAAATCGCATTAAATAATGATGACTTGTTTTTAATATGAACTATCTGAATAGGTAAATCATAAACAGAGGATTGGCCAGTGTAAGTCAGCTCCGCCGGCATGGGTACTAAATTTAACATACTCTGCCCTCCAACAATTAAACAATTGAACAATAAAACAATTAAAAA
>JBBKXU010000292.1:0-4700 GCA_037969645.1 Ferruginibacter sp.
GGTAAAATAAAGTCACGGGTAAATAAGTTATTACAGTCAGTAAGAATGATATTAAGCCCAGCTTTTACCTGCCTGTGCTGAAAAGCATCATCCAGAATAATGACTTCTGTTTCGGGCCTGTCCTGCAGTAATTGTGGGATGGCCACTACCCTTTCTTCACCAACGGCGACAGTAACCTCTGGATATTTTTGGTGAAACTGCATCGGCTCGTCTCCAATTTCCAACGCTGTAGTATCTGCATCGGCAATGGCAAAGCCTGTAGTTTTTCTTTTATAACCACGACTTAAAGTTGCCGTTTTGTAATTGTTTTTTAAAAGTCGTATCAAATACTCTGTCATCGGTGTTTTGCCGGTACCGCCGGTAGCCAGGTTGCCCACACAAATAATAGGAAAATTAAAGGAAGATGATTTTAAAATGTCTCTGTCAAACATCTTATTACGCAGCCAAACAATGCCGCCATACAGCCAGCTTAAAGGTAAAAGAAGATATCGGAAGCTTTTTAGGAGCAATGAATAATTGTTAATTGTTAATGGTTAAAATGTTATGGACTCCCAACTCACAACTCACGACTCACTTCTCAGGTTGAATAAAGATAGAAAAGATAGTTGTTCCGTAATTGCGTTCTGTTTTAAAGTGTTCAAATTTTTTGTAATCGTTACGTGGCGTATGTTCCAGCACGAACCAACCTTTTGGCTTTAATAGCTCCTTTTCAAATATTTTTAAAGGGAGATCGTCAATAGTAGCTAAAGCGTAAGGCGGCCCGGCAAAAATAAAATCATATTGTTGGTTTGTCGATTCAATAAAACGAAAAACATCTGATTTTACTACATTGAAATTTTCAAATGCCAGATCTGCAGATGTTTTCTTAATGAAGTCGTACATTTTATTATCCTTCTCTACAATGGTAATATCAGGTGCTCCCCTGCTAGCCAATTCGTAACTTATACAACCGGTGCCGCCAAAAAGGTCAAGCACTTTTAATGTTTCAAATTCGAGATTGTTTTGCAGAATATTAAACAGCCCTTCTTTTGCAATATCTGTTGTGGGCCTGGTATAGGGCATTTTTGTGGGAGGACTGATCCTTCTGCCTCCGTGTATGCCGCTGATTATACGCATGAGGCTAATACAAATAAATGGCTGAAAAAATGTGCTGGATGATCATTTAAGACTTCGTCATAAGTGTAATCAACCGGGAGCTCATCAAATACCATGTTTAAAAAATATTTGAAGATGGCAGCATATAATCCTGATTGTTTGTCGATCATGCCATTCATGTGTAGCGTTACAGAATCAACTTCAACATCAAAACCTTTACATACATTCAGCAAATGAAACACACAATCATCAGGACTGTTATAAGCAAAGTTTTGAATAACCTGCAGTTTTCCTTCCTTGCATAGCATGATTGTTATACTGTTGTTATAAAAAACAGTGTATAAGTGATTGCCCACAGGTAAATCTCTATTAACAATAGTTGAAAATAAATGTGTTTGTGTAGCCACAGGTAAATAAGTAGAAAAAATATCAATTACTGCTTGTGGTGTACGGTAAACATTATGCAAGTTGTGCTTGTATAAAAAATCGGAACGAACAATACGTTGCTTTGCATCGCCAAAAACAAGATTAAGCATATTAGTATTGCGGTCGGCATTCATTAATTCGGCCGGTACCAAAATACTTTCGGGGAAAGACCAGAAAATATGCGTTTTGCTAAATTGTTGTTGCAATAAATTGTCGCTGGTAAATACCTCTTTTATCTTTTCTACTAATTCCGGTTCAGTCAATCCGCCTGAAAAAGAATAAGCTACTACTGCTTTAAAACATTGGTTATTATCAAGCACAACCATTGAAATGCCCATTGGGCCTGCTTCTGCAAATAACTGAGCAGTTTCAAAATTAATTTGGGGTGCCTGTATGGTAAAAGATGGATTCACATGTTGTATTTCGGTGGCAAAATAAGATATTTTTGCTGACTTTATGGACAGTAAGGCAATAACAAAAGATTTAAAAGTTAAGGTTACCAATAAACAGATTCTGTCTATTGCGTTACCCATCACGCTTTCGATACTGATTCCACAGATTAATATGCTTACAAATAGCATTTTTCTGGGCGATTTAAGTATTGAAGCATTGGGTAATGCTGGCATTACGGGCGTGTTTTACTTGATTTTTGCTGTTGGTGGTAATGGATTGAATAATGCTGTTCAAACTGTTTTTTCCCGGCACGCAGGGGCCGATGATCAGGAAGCATTTAAAATCATTCTTGCTCAAGGGATAAGAATTTGTTTGCAGTTTGCGCTGGCGGGGATATTAATTACCTGGTTTATTGCACCCCTTATTTTAGAGCCCATTGCCGACCCTCATTCATACAATGAGCAGATTAATTTTTTAAAAATCCGTATCTGGGGTCTTCCTTTCCTTTTTTTATTTCAGATGGGCAATGCATTTTTAGTTTCAACATTAAATAGCCGCTACTTATTAATCCCTTTTTTGTTTGAAGCAGTCGTTAATATTTTACTTGACTATTTATTAATTAAAGGCCGTCACGGATTTCCTGCACTTGGTTTTAATGGAGCCGCGGTAGCTTCTGTTGTGGCCGAATTAATAGGTTGTTTGGTTGTATTTATAGTGATATACCGGTCTGGCCTAAAGAAACAGTACGGATTGCTTAAATCATTTGTATTTGATAAAGTAATCACCAAAGAGATTTTCAAAGTATCGGTGCCGCTTATTCTGCAATACATGCTGAGTGTTACCACCTGGCTTATATTTTTCATGCTTATAGAAAGCTTGCACAATGATGCTTATAAAGCCATCAGCAATATAATGCGTAACGTATTTGGTATTGCAGGTGTATTTGTTTGGGCATTTGCCAGCACCAGTAATGTAATGGTGAGCAATTTAATGGGTCAAAAAAGAGAAGACCTTGTTTTAACAGCCATTAAGAAAATAGTAAAAATTTGCATGATACTCTGTGTAGTCATTGCGTTGTTCGTGAATATTTTTCCAGGAGCATTTTTTAGCATATTTAGCCAGGGCGAAGATTTTGTGCAGCAGGGAATTCCTGTGCTGCGGGTTGTTTCGGTTGATTTATTATTGATGTGCCTGGCTAATATCTGGCTTAATGCTGTAACAGGTACAGGCAAAACAAAAATGAACCTGATAATAGAACTTGTAGCAATCACCTTGTATATGATTTATACTTTTGTCTTTATAAAATTCTATTTTATATCCCTTGCTTTTGCCTGGACCAATGAGTTTGTTTACTGGGGCACCATTTTCGGTATTGCATATTGGTATTTAAAAAGCGGAAGGTGGAAAACGAAATAATTCTTTTAGTGTACTCATACTCGCCTTTTTGGAGTTTGTTTTAACTCTACAGTTTACAATTTTTGTGATCAAGCTTGTTTTAATTGCTCAATATCAAACTTCTTCATCTTAATAAACGCCTCAATAACCCGTGGCGCCTTCTCCGGGTCGTTCATCAATGAGCCTAAAACGGCAGGCACAATCTGCCAGCTTATTCCAAACTTATCTTTTAACCAGCCGCACATGCTTTCCTGGCCACCTTCCGTAAGTCTGTTCCAGAAATGATCAATTTCTTCCTGTGTTTCACAGTCCACCACAAAAGAAACCGCTTCGGTAAATTTATATTTCAGGCCACCATTTAGTCCCATAAATTTTTTGCCATCTAATTCAAAATTTACAACCATTGGGGTATCAACAGTAATTTTTGAGTTTTTAAAAATGGAACAATAAAATTCTGCAGCTTGTTTTGCCTGTCCATCAAACCAAAGACAGGGGTAAATTTGATTTGTCATTATTACAATTTAAATGTTCTATAATTTGCGTCGCTATAAGATCTAAAATTAGCAGTTCTCATTATTTGGAGGCTGATTCATCTTTCTCAGATTCGTTACTAACCTCTTCTGCATTCTCTGCAGGAGCGACAGGTACATCGGCATCCGTTACATCAACATCATCACTATCTCCGGTTTCAGGTGGCTCGGTTATTTCTACTTCAGGAGTATCTGTTTCCGGGTTTTCTGGTGCGTCAGTATCAGGATCTTCGGGTTCATCTTTTGTAGGAGTTGGTGGCTGTACAGTTACCTGATCCTCTGTCTGCTTTATCAAATTAGGTATTAAAACTTCACTGGCTCCAGCTACCATGGCAAAAAAGTAAAGAATCCATGGTTGTTGGCTATTATCGGCAAAGCCTGCCAATACCTGTCCTTTTATGGCCAATGAAATAATGATACCTGCAATCAGTCCGTAAAAAATTCTCAAAAATCCATCGAGCCTGTGGATGGGTAAACCCGAAACAATGCTTCCATGGTAATTTTGAAATCGAAAAAAAGTAGTGATAAAGGCACCAATACCGCCAAGCAGTGTGCAAACTATTATTCTGAATATTTCCGGTTGGCCCAAGGCTGCTTGTAATTTCGCTTTAAATATCAACGTTAATATTACAAGGCATCCAATAAAAATAACAGACAATACCGCATAATTTATATAGGCCATTCTAACCCGTTCCTTGCTGTGTTCCATCACCCTTTTTTGAACTTCTTCTAAAATTAGATTAGCAGTTGTCGAATTTTTTTCATCCAGCAGCCTTGCCAAAACATCGCCTAAAATTTTTTTATAAGCTATTTTATTTTTTTTGCCACTGAAAATGCGGTCAACCAACGATTCGGTTAAAC
>JBBKXU010000293.1:0-6622 GCA_037969645.1 Ferruginibacter sp.
GACTTAAGCGATATTAAATGGTTTAATCAGTTTAAAAAATTAATTTGCCGCATGTTTTACATTGCAAAAACGCCAAAGTGGGTTAAGAAATTGTTTGCTGATAGTGTTTGGGAGATGCCTGCGATAAAAAAAGCCATTTATTTGACTTTTGATGACGGACCTCATTCCCAGATTACCCCATTTGTGCTGGATGAATTGAGCAAATACAATGCCAAGGCAACTTTTTTTTGTATAGGTAAGAACGTGGTTGAGAATCCTGAGATTTATAATAGGATTTTAACCGAGGGGCATGCCGTGGGAAACCATACCCACGACCATTTAGACGGCTGGAAAACCGATAACGCTAAATATTTGCAAAATATTTTAAAGGCCAGAGAATATGTTGATTCAGATTTGTTCAGACCGCCGTACGGAAGAATTACCCGAAACCAGCACAAGGATATAATACAGCATGTATCGCCTTTTAAAGTAATTATGTGGAGTGTTTTGAGCGGTGATTTTGATGTAAATATTACACCCGAACAATGCTGCAAAAAAGTTCTTAAGAACACCAAAAGTGGCTCTGTGGTTGTATTTCACGATAGTGAGAAGGCGAATGAAAGGATGCGGTTTGCATTAACAGCTACATTAAAATACTTTTCGGAAAAGGGATATGAATTTAAGAAAATAGAACTTGGGAAATAGTCTTGGAGTGGTTAAAAAAAATTGGGCCGGGGTAGAAACCCTGGCCCGTTTTTAATCCGTACCCTATGAAAACTGTCGTAAATGTACAGCGTTGTTCTTAAATTAGCAACAATTTTTTTAACAGTTTTTACAGGGTTATAACGTGTGGTACTCCATTTATATAGATTATTGCCAAATTATCACAGGTGCCGTTCCCATAGTCAAGTAACGCAGGCCTGCCATCTCTAATTAATCTTACGGTTCCCTTAACTATCCAAGGACAGGTGAATTTCTTAATCAACGGCTCAACTATCAGCGAAGCCCATGTATGACCTCCTGAATTTGAACCATTTGCACTTCCAGTTATTTTATATACGTCATCCAAGGGGAAATTTGGCGTGCCATTGCCCGCAATTTGCAATACATCTTTTACACTGCTCCACTGCCTCCACTTGTTATTATTGGTATTGGTAATTTTGCCATTAATTACCTTAATTTTCCAGCCCTGCATATTTGATGTACTGGTATTTTCGGTAATATGGGTGCCCTGAATTTTAAAGCTATCGACATGATAACCGATAAAAGTTGTGGATACTTTGGCTCCAGGTACCATCATAGGGCTGGTGTAAATTGACACAATTTTTCCCTTGCGGTACTTGCCATCACGTCCAAGGCAACCATTTCCAAAATCAATAGTTACCGTTTTTGGAAATACATGAGGGATGTTTGGAACAACGGTAATTGTAAAACAACGAAGGTTATTTGTGTTTGTAGTACTGCCCAGTTCAAATAGTCCGGAAACATTTGCGGATACACCCAGGTCTTCGCCAACCTGGTCGGCATTCATGCTTGCGGTAATGTTAAATACATCATCAAATTGAGCTTCGGCTTCCGCATCTTGTCTGGTAGCTTCCTGTGTAGCTGCAAGTTCTGTAGCTTCAGCTACTTCCGTTGCTGGGGCTGTAAAACTGTCATCTTTTTTACAACTCGAGAATGTAATGGCTCCCATAAGGCCAAATGCCAGAAGCCATGTTGTGAGGTTTAAAGTCTTTTTCATAAATTAAAATTTTAAATTAAAGGTGAATAATACGAACAGGTATAAGACTGCAGTAGAACAACATAGTTTAAAGAATAGTTAAATTATTTTTAAGCACTTTTGTATTATGAATAGAAATATGATTGTTGATACCCATTGTCATTTGTATGTGGATGATTTTAAAATAGATATAGATGACGTAATAAAAAGGGCAGAGAATGAAGGAGTAGAGAAATTTTATTTACCCGCCATTGACAGTACCGAAATTGAGAACATGTTTTTGCTGGAAAATAAATTTCCCGGAAAATGTATTGCTATGATGGGCCTGCATCCCTGTTCTGTTAAGGAAGATTATCTGAAGGAGTTAACTATTGTGGAAGAGTGGCTGGCTAAAAGAAAATTTGCCGCTGTTGGAGAAATAGGACTCGATTTTTATTGGGATAAAACATTTACAGCGCAGCAGTACGAAGCTTTCAGGACGCAAATTGAACTATCAATTCAATATAAATTGCCTATCGTTATTCATACCCGTAGCGCCATGCAGGAAACCATTGATGTGGTTAAAGAATTTGTGCCACAAGGTGTGAGAGGAATTTTTCATTGCTTTGGCGGTACACTGCAAAATGCTAAAGAAATTATTGATGCAGGATTTTATTTGGGAATAGGAGGGGTGCTTACTTATAAAAAATCGGGCCTAGATTTGGTTTTGGATAAAATAGATTTACAGCATTTGGTATTGGAAACCGATTCGCCTTATTTAACACCTGTGCCATTCAGGGGCAAGCGCAATGAAAGCAGTTATATTAAATATGTAGCAGAACAATTAGCAAAAATAAAAAATGTAACGGTGGAGGAAGTCGCTGCCGTTACAACCGCTAATGCTGAAAAAATATTCGGCTCCTAAATATTGATACTGTATTTTTGCCACCCATTAAAAATGGAGACTTGTCCGAGTGGCTTAAGGAGCACGCTTGGAAAGTGTGTGTAGGGGCAACTCTACCGAGGGTTCGAATCCCTCAGTCTCCGCTTTACCCTCCATAGCTTTAGCGACGGAGGGTTTTTCTATTCCAATATAGTCTCCATCTTCGTACTTCGGGATCCCTTTATTAAAATATTAGCATTGTTGAATTGCTGACTTGTATACCATTCTTTGGCCTGGGCAGAGTTTTCAAAATACAAAAACGGGTGGGTAGTTTTATTAAAATCACCACCTACGAGAACCACGTTTTTCCAGTCATGTTTTTTTATAAGATCAACAAGCTGTTGATGCTCGGGCACACTGTCTTTTCCAAGTTCCATCATTCCGCCAAGTATCAATACTTTTTCAACGCCATCCATCTTTACAAAATTTTCGACAGCAGCTTTCATACTGGTTGGGTTTGCATTATAGGCATCCAAAATAATTTTGTTACTGTCTTTTTCAATCAGTTGGGATCGGCTGTTAGAAGGCGTATAATTTTCTAAAGCGACTTTTATTTTTTCATCGGGGACACTAAAAAATTTGCCAATAGCAACAGCCAGTAACACATTCGGGAGGTTGTACTCTCCAACTAAATTGGTTTTTATAGAATCAATATTGACACCATTATTTATCGAAACTTCTAATAATCCCATACTGTTTTTTACAACGCCGGTAATGTCTGCTTGCAGCGTTCCATAAGATACAAGATTGGCTATCCCCTCACTCATTTCCTGTAAATAATTATAATCGTTCATGATAAAGGCTGTGCCGTTATGCAGCTTTAAATAATCAAACAGTTCCCCTTTCCCCTTACGTATGCCTTCTTCGCCGCCAAAGCCCTCTAAATGCGCTTTACCGCAGTTTGTAATAACGCCATGAGTTGGCATTGTATAGGTGCAATACCCTTCAATTTCTTTTTGATGATTGGCACCCATTTCAATAACTGCTATTTCTGCATCAACCTTTATTTTTAGAATCGTTAATGGTATGCCTATGTGATTATTGAGGTTGCCCTCTGTGGTATAGGTCTTAAATGAAGTTGATAATACCGCATGAATTAATTCCTTTGAAGTGGTTTTACCATTGCTGCCTGTAATTGCAATAAATGGGATCTGTTTATCTGCGGATGATAAAATAAATTGCCTGCGGTGATGATGTGCAAGCTTTTGTAAAGTGGTTAATACGTCATCAACCTGTATTATATTGATGCCAGGTTCACTTATTTCTTCATCAACAATTGAGTATGCTGCACCCGTTGCCAATGCCTGTTTTGCAAAATGGTTACCATTAAAATTGGGACCCTTAAGTGCAAAGAATAAGTCACCTGCTGCAATCTTTCGGGTATCGGTTTGCACTGAAGGATGCTGCAGGAATATTTTATATAATTCGGGTATTTGCATCGCTCAAAATTAATTGGAACTGATTAATAAATGCACAAAAAAATCCTCCTGACAAATCGGGAGGATTTTTATATCGGTACAAAAAAATTATTTTCTCTTTTTCTTGCGTGAGTTTTGTTTACGCTTACCAAAAATATTACCCTCTTTAAATCCTGGTCCTTCTGGCGGGCCTAAATAAGTTTGAGCACAACGGAAACCAACTGTACTTGCAGCCTGGTCTTCCTGCATAAATCTGCGGGTTCCGGGCGATAACCAGTATGGTCTGTCGTTCCAGCTTCCACCTTTAATAACCCTTGACTCATCACTGATTAGTGAGGTAACGCCGTATCCATAAAAAACACCGCTTGCAGAATCTCCATCAAGGTGATTTATTACATTGTTTCTTTGATAATTAGATCGGTTAGCAACTTCGTCATCAGAGATATCAACTTTTTTCAAACGGCCCATGCTGTCTCTCTCGTATTCTCCGCCAGAGTTCTTAAAGTATTTCTGAAATTTATTACCACGGAAATAGTTGAAATCCTCACCATCACTCGGTGTCATTGGTCTGTACACGTCACCAACCCACTCACTAACATTTCCACTCATATTGTATAAGCCAAACGCATTTGGATAAAACGACTTGATATTTCCTGGGATGGCAGCTCGGTCATTTAAACCTCCAGCAATACCCATGTTATCTCCGCTTCCACGCTTAAAGTTGGCTAAGAATTTACCTTGCCAGGTACCGCGGCGGTTATCACGCAAACCATTTGGATTATTGCTCCATGAATATATCTGCTGGTTCGAAAATAATTCCTCACCACTTTTCTTTTCACTTTTTCGAGGATTAGGGTTTTGCGATAACATGCCATAAGCGGCATATTCCCACTCAGCTTCTGTAGGCAATCGATAACCCATATTTAAAATACCATCGTCCATACGCACATTAGCACGTGGCTTACCATTCACATCTTTTAAGTCAGATTTTTTTGGCTTATTTCTTCCCTGAATCATATCAGGTGCCATTAAATAGGTTTCTGTGTTAAACGAGCCATCGGCTCCAGCGCCTTTCATTTCTCTCTTGATGGCGTCTTTCTTCAAATATCCTTTCTTTTGCAAGACTAATTCGTTTACTCTATCTGTTCTCCAGATACAAAAATCATGCGCCTGGCGCCAAGATACTCCAACTACAGGATAGTAATTATATGATGGGAAACGGAAATAGTATTCCACATAAGGCTCATTATAGGCCAGCTCTTCACGCCAAACCAGGGTATCTGGCAGGGCTTTGTTAAGAATAGCGGTATCGCCAGAGAAAGTATTCTCAAGCCAGTACAGATATTCACGATAGTGTACGTTGCCGACTTCCGTCTCATCAATAAAAAATGATGGAATGGTAATTCGGCGGGGAACATTATTCCAGTCGCCCATTACATCCTCGTCCTTAGCGCCCATTACAAATGAACCGCCCTGAACAAAAACCAAACCGGGGCCAGCTTTGGGATACTTCACCTTTGACACATGAAAATTCCCCATGTTTTTGTCGTCATAATTCCAGCCAGTGGCAGAAGATTTACTTTGTTTTTTACCAAAAAGACCGCCTTTTTTACACGCACTTAAGGAAAGTGCTGCAATTACAAGGAACATCGCGGTTTTACCAGAAAATAGTTTAGTCATGTGCATTCGTTTATCGTATTGTTTTAACGAAAGGTTTTCTTTATTATTGTTTAGGAAGTTATACCGGCTGCGAATATAAAGACTTTACCTGAATATGAAATAATTATGCGTCTTTTTTTAACGTTAAAATATCTCTTTCTAAAAGAAAACTAATTTATATTGCATAAATACGAATATGAGCTAAGTTATTTAAAAAGACTGCAAGCTGAGAATACGAACTGCCTGGGTTTTCAAAATATTTTGGGATAATAGTTGCAAAACGGTACCTGTTTTACCATTCAGAGGGGAGTTAAAAAAAATAAATCTAAACTGTTTGTTTTTCTTTGGCGAAGCAGAATGTGAACTCAAAAATCATGCTTTTTAAAGAGAAATTTTAGGTAAATATTAAACGCAACTGAAAATTAAATTTTAAGCAATTCGTTTGTACGAATGATTGAAAACTGACTTGGTAAAATGCGATTAAATCCTTTATGGGTATGGGTTTAAGAAAATTATTTTTTTATAAATCTAGATTATGTATTTCGACTAAGTATGCTTAGTTTTGAAAGTAGCAGTAAAATTTACAAAAAATAATTTTACTTTTTTTTGGTTAATATGACCAAGAGTTTTAATCTTGCATACAATAAAGAACAAACGATTATTAATAATTTTGTTGTTAATTTCGTTTTAAATGAGAATGGGGAGAATGAATGTTGTACCTTGATGAAGAATACAGAGAGCTGTATTTTGTTTTTTAAAGAAAAGCAGTGAAAAGATTTTATTTACAATAAACAACATATAGTGCCGTTATTGTGAATGAAATGATTGAAATGAAATGGCTGGTTTGGAGAATAAATCAACTAAAAACCTAAATTATACCCTAAATAGGGTATTGTTCAGAAAAAAAAAGCCATTATCTTTGAA
>JBBKXU010000294.1:0-5212 GCA_037969645.1 Ferruginibacter sp.
GTTCATAATGAAAAAAATCGCTTTAATTCTTATTACGTTTTCGGGAAATTGTACTGCAATTGCTCAAAAAGCTGCAGAAATCAGCGATTCGGTAATAGCTGAACATAATATAAGTAAAAATGTTCGGCCTGAGAGAAAAGATTCAGTACAAATGAAAGAAAAAGCCAGCATTCGAATTTATCCCAATCCTGCAAAAAATAAAGTAGAAATTGAAATTGCCAGATTTGAACCAGGTTATGTACAGGTAAGGATGATAGACAAAAACGGTATCTTGATAAGGGACGACCGGAGGCTTGTTTTCAATGGAAATGAAATCATTATCCTCATGTTTTCAGTAAAACCCGGGCTGTATTTTTTATCATTGGCCCAGGGAGATATAAACCTGAGAAGCAAACTCATTGTACAATAGTTACCGCCGTGCTTTAAAAAAATCTTTCATCAATTGAGCACAATCTTCTTTTAAAATACCACCAACAATTTCTGATTTAGGGTGGTATGGATTGTTGTTGCCACAACATTTTCTGTAGCCATTCTTTTCATCTGCTGCTCCATACACAATTTTGCCAATCTTGCTCCAGTACAAGGCGCCGCTGCACATCAGGCAGGGCTCCAGCGTAACATACAAAGTGGCATCAGGCAAATATTTGCTGCTTAAAAAGTTAAACGCTGTGGTAATGGCCAGTATTTCGGCATGAGCAGTACTGTCGTTCAGCAATTCTACCTGATTGTGGGCACGGGCAATGATGCGGTCATTCATAACAATGATGGCACCCACAGGTACTTCTTCAATATCAAAAGCTTTTTGGGCTTCTTTGAGTGCTTGCTGCATATATTCTTCATCGGTCATACTTTTCATTTTGCTACCTTTCCACAAATTTAATTGTAATGGACAACTTAATACAGATGCGTAACTATTTTAATAGTGGCATAACCAAACCTTATGCCTTTAGAAAAGAGCAGCTGAAAAAATTAAGGGCGGCCGTAAAGAAATACGAAAACCAAATACACGAGGCATTATATACTGATTTGAAAAAAAGCCCTGAAGAATGTTGGGTTACTGAAACCGGGTTTTTACTCTCGGAAATAAGCAATACTTTAAAGCACTTGAAAAACTGGATGCAACCGGATATGGTTGGCACAAACCTGCTCAATCTGCCATCTACAAGTTTTGTAATGCAGGAGCCATTGGGTGTTGTTTTAATAATCAGCCCATGGAATTATCCTTTTCAATTGCTGTTAACTCCTTTAGTCGGTGCTATTGCTGCAGGAAACTGCGTGGTGCTTAAATCATCAGAATTTGCACCCGCCACATCAGCAATAATGAAAATAATGATTGAGGAAAATTTTGACAAAAATTATATTCAGTTTGTTGAGGGTGATGGCGCAACAGTTATTCCGCAGATGATGAACAATTTTACTTTTGACCATGTTTTTTACACTGGTAGTACTACAGTTGGTAAAATAATTTACAAAATGGCTGCTGAGAGATTGGTGCCGGTTACTTTAGAGCTTGGAGGAAAAAGCCCCTGTGTTGTAGAAAGCGATGCCAATATAAAAGTAGCCGCCAAACGAATTGCCTTCGCCAAATTTTCAAATGCTGGCCAAATGTGCGTAGCTCCCGATTATGTGCTGGTGCATACATCAAAAAAAGCGGCGCTTGTAGCCGAATTAAAAAATGCATTATCTGGGTTTTTTGGCAGCGATGCTTCTACAAGTCACGAATACGGGAGAATAATAAATGAAAAGCAATTCGACAGACTGGTAACTTATCTGCAACAGGGAAATATTGTATACGGAGGAACTTTTAATAGAGCCAACTTGTATATTGAACCAACTATATTGGATGATGTTTTATTGGATGCTCCTGTAATGAAGGAAGAAATATTTGGTCCTATACTGCCAATAATTGGTTATGATACTACCGAAGAAGCTAAAGCTATTATTGCCAATAACCCGAACCCTTTGGCTTTTTATGTGTTTACATCAAGTAGGACAAAAGAAAAAGATTGGTTAACATCTATTCCGTTTGGCGGCGGCTGTGTAAATAATACGGCTTTGCATTTAACCAACCATAACCTGCCCTTTGGTGGCAGAGGTTTCAGCGGAAGCGGACAATACCACGGTAAATATTCTTTTGAAACATTCAGCCATAAAAAAGCGGTGATGAAAACACCAACCTGGTTCGACCCGGCGATTAAATATCCGCCGTTTAAAGGAAAGCTGAAGTTGTTTAAAATGATAATAAAATAGTGTCCCACAAAGGCGCAAAGAACACAAAGGATTTTATTTAAATATACTATTATGACAGAAAATGAACTTGCAACAATAGCAGTTGATATCTGCTATAAAATCCATACTACCCTCGGACCAGGGTTGTTGGAAAGTGTGTATGAAGCAGCATTTGCACATGAACTGAAGAAAAGAGAAATTCCATATTTAAGACAACCGGATATACCAGTTTATTATGACGGCGAACTTTTAGATATCGGCTTCCGGGCTGATATAATTATGGGTGGAAAACTTTTGATTGAATTGAAATCAGTTGAGCATCTGGAAAAAGTTCATCATAAAACGGTGTTAACATATTTAAGTCTTACAGAAATTAAACTGGCGATTCTGGTTAACTTTAATGTTAATCTGATAAAGGATGGCCTTCACAGGAAAATTAATGGCGAAATTTCCTGATTAACTTTGTGTCCTTTGCGCCTTTGTGGGAAACAATGCCATGATAAAAACCAAAACATATAAATGGTTAAAACGATTCTTAGCATTCGTTTTTATATTATCCGTATCATTTTATGCTTTTGTAGAAATCTCAAATAGAAATTCAAAAAATATGACAATCAGACAAAAAGTTTTAAAAGCAGTTTATCCGGCGTGGATGTGGTTTACAAGTAAAAGAGATATAAATACTAAACAACTCAGTCAAGAAAAAACAATACCTGCCATTTCTTTTTATACTTTAAAAGATACCTTGATTGACGGAACAGTTTTTGATTTTGAACAACTCAAAGGCAAAAAGATAATGCTGGTGAACACTGCATCGGACTGTGGTTATACCGGCCAGTACGATGATCTTCAAAAACTGAGTGAACAATACAAAGGCAAACTGGTGGTCATCGGTTTTCCTGCCAATGATTTTCAAGAACAGGAGAAAGGTACAGATGATGAGATAGCAACGTTTTGCAGAAAAAACTTTGGGGTTAGTTTTCCATTGATGAAAAAAAGCAGCGTAATAAAAGGAGCAGATCAGAACATGATATTTGAATGGCTCAGCGATTCAACCAAAAACGGCTGGAACAATCAACGGCCAACCTGGAATTTTTGTAAGTATATTGTGGATGAAGAAGGCAGACTTACAAACTTTTTCGGTTCTACCATTGAGCCACTGGGAAGAGAAATTAGCGAAGCACTAAATCAATAAAACAATTTTATGTTCGAGCAAAAAGACTTCAGCTTTATCTACAAATATTTTATTGCTGAAAAACAGGGGAGCCTGTTATTTATTATCGCCGGCATCATTGCTATTTTATTGGCTATAACATTTTGGTTCTTTATAAAAAATTCGCCTTCTTTTTATAAAGGTTTGGCTGTGCCATTAATTGTTTTAGGCTTACTGCAGACTGTTGTAGGCTATAGTATTTATACCCGAACCGATAGACAAAAAACCGAGATAGCCTATAATATGGGCATGGAGCCAGTTTCCTTTGTAAAGCAGACTGAGTTGCCACGGATGAAAAAAGTGTTGAAAAGTTTTGTTATTTTACGTTGGGTTGAAATTGCAATCATCCTGGTAGGTCTTATATTAATATTTTTATTCAGGCTAAATCCTGATAAATCATTTTGGTATGGCTTGGGTATTGCACTTGCCATACAGGGAGTGTTTATGCTTGGTGCCGATTATTTTGCTGAAAAAAGGGGAGGAGTTTATACGGAAGAGTTAAAGAAAATAATCGCTGATTAAAAGATTGCTATGATTTCGCAGATGATGCTAGCAAAAGAAATCTGCGAAATCTCAATAATAATATTAATCAGCGTTACACTGGACAATTCTCATGATAGTTAATCAACTCAATCGGCGTTTTCTCAAAAGTATATCCTTCATACTTAATTAAAATTTCATCAAGTACGGCAACAATCTCTTCAACGGTTTCAAGTGTAACTAATCTTAAACGGAATTCTTTAATGCCGGGCAAGCCTTTTAAATAATTGGTATAGTGACGGCGCATTTCATAAATGCCAACCTTTGGTCCCTTCCAGTCAAAAGATTTATACAGGTGTTTTTTACACACGGCAACCCTGTCTGCAATAGTAGGTGAGGGAAGATGTTCACCCGTTTTTAGAAAATGTTTTATCTCGTTAAATATCCACGGATAACCAATGGCAGCACGGCCTATCATAATGCCATCAACACCATATTTATTTTTGTATTCTAATGCTTTTTCCGGGCTATCAATGTCTCCATTACCAAAAATGGGTATTTTAATCCTTGGGTTGTTCTTCACTTTTCCAATTAGTTCCCAATCTGCACTGCCCTTATACATCTGGCATCGGGTGCGGCCATGAATAGCCAGGGCTTTAATACCAACATCCTGCAATCGTTCTGCAACTTCTTCAATATTCCTGGTATTATCATCCCAACCCAACCTTGTTTTTACAGTTACGGGTAAAGATGTTGATTTTACAACCGCACTCGTTAACCGTACCATCAAATCAATATCCTTTAACACACCGGCACCTGCGCCTTTCAGTGCTACTTTTTTTACTGGGCAGCCAAAATTTATATCCAACAAATCAGGATTGGTAACATCTACAATTTTTGCAGCAAGTGAAAGACTTTCCTCATCCCCTCCAAAAATCTGAATACCAACTGGTTTTTCGTAATCAAATATGTCGAGTTTCTGGCGACTCTTGATCGCATCACGTATCAACCCTTCGCTGCTGATGAATTCTGTGTACATCAAATCGGCACCGTGATCTTTACAAACGGCACGAAATGGTGGGTCGCTTACATCCTCCATGGGAGCAAGTAAGAGCGGAAAATCAGGTAATTGTATGTGACCTATTTGTGGCATTTAATTTTTTTAATTTTTAAATCAGGAATTTGTACTAAAAGCTTTTCAATAAAATAAATAATGAAAGTAACATCTAAAACCGATTGCTCTCCCTCAATACTTAACTGATTTTAACTGCGTAGTAGTATATTGCGGTG
>JBBKXU010000295.1:0-4778 GCA_037969645.1 Ferruginibacter sp.
ATCAAATACAAAGCTCATTTTGAAAATATTACATGTAGTTGCATGGATAATATTTATAGGCCTATGTATTGAAGCTGGTGGCTCAATCTTCAGTGCCTTTTATACCTTGGTGATAAACACAATTAATGCTACAACATTTTGGGTAGGAAATGATTTGTCGGCCCTTTATAAATACGACCCTGGGCATTTTTTTGCAGAAACCTTTTTGATAAGCATTGCATCCGTATTGAAGGCAATTATATTTTATCTGACCATAAAAATATTGCACAATAAAAAATTCACATTGTCTCAACCATTCAATCATGAAGTAAGACTTTTTATTCTTAATGTTTCGTACCTGGCTTTTGGAATAGCCTTGTTCACTGGTGCAGGAGTTGGATATACTGAATGGCTGGTAAACCAGGGTGTAAGTATGCCCGATACAGAACATTTACGCCTTGGCGGTGCTGATGTATGGCTGTTTATGGGCGTTACACTTTTTGTAATTGCACAGATATTCAAGAGCGGTATAGAAATTCAAACTGAAAACGAATTAACTGTATAAATTATGCCGATAATAGTAAACTTAGATGTGATGATGGCTAAAAGAAAAATGTCGTTAAACGAACTTTCCGAAAAGGTGGAGTTAACCCTGTCGAATCTTTCGATATTAAAAACAGGTAAGGCTAAAGCAGTCCGATTCAGTACTCTGGAAGCTATTTGCAAGGTACTGAACTGCCAACCAGGAGATATTTTGGAATATGTTGAATAACCAGCTACTACCTTCAGGATACTTTATAAACATCGGATTGCGACGCAATATTTACCATTCATCAGGTTTAAACTACGCTTATAGATTGCGACAAAACAGTTGCCATCTACCTTAGTTAGTTTTGAGCCAGAATTTGAAAAAACAAAGTAAAAGCTATGAAACAAAAATTACTATTTGCAACGGTATTGATACTAATGTCTGTATTCAACCTTAAAGCACAGACTTCCTCAAAAATTACGGGAATAATTAAAGATAACAGCGGCAAGGGTTTGCCTGCTGCAACTGTTATGTTGCAATCTGCCAAAGATTCAGCTTTGGTGAAAACTGCAGTAAGTGATAGTAAAGGAAATTATGAATTGCTGCAAATAAAATCAGGCAGTTATTTTGTGAGCGCCAGCGTTGTTGGAATGCAAAGAGCAGCATCGTCTGTTTTCGAAGTATCAGAAAACCAAAATACGGCCGCACCAGAACTTACAACGCTACCTGTTGCTAAAAGCCTGGAAGGCGTAACTATTTCCACAAAAAAGCCCATTGTAGAAGTAAAGGCAGATAGAACAATTCTTAATGTAGAAGGTACCATTAACGCAGTGGGCAATGATGCGTTGGAATTATTGCGTAAATCACCAGGCGTAATGGTAGACAAAGACGACAACCTTAGCCTTGCCGGAAAAAACGGGGTACAGGTTTATATTGATGGTAAGCCAAGTCCCTTATCGGGCGCAGATCTTGCCAGTTATTTGAGATCGTTGCAATCGACTCAGATTGAATCAATTGAATTAATTACCAACCCCTCGGCAAAATATGAGGCGGCTGGTAATGCAGGTATCATCAACATTAGATTGAAAAAAGATAAGACAATAGGAACCAACGGTAATGTAAACGCCGGATACAATATTGGCATTTATGCTAAATACAATGGAGGGGTAGCGCTTAATCACCGCAACAAAAAAATGAACATTTTTGGCAACTATAATTTTAACACCGGTATTAATGAAATGAGTTTTAATCTGTACAGAGAGCAAGGGGACAGTATTTTCAGCCAAAAGCAGCGGATGCTGAACCGGAATAAATATGGCCATAACTTTAAAACCGGCGCCGATTTTTTCATCAGCAAAAAAAGCACCGTTGGGTTTATGGTAAACGGAAACATCGCAAGCACACTGATGGAAACCGAGGGACCAATGAACATTATTTACAAACCTACTAATACAGTCACTAGATTATTGAGAGCCAACAACGAAAACAACTCAACAAGAAACAACCTTAATGGAAACATAAACTACCGCTATGCCGTTACAGGCGGCACAGAGTTGAATGTTGATATTGATTACGGTAATTTTAAAATCCGTAGCGACCAGTTTCAGCCAAATGATTATTACGATGGCTCGGGTAATACCAAATTATACAGCAACGTGTATCACATGATATCACCTACTGATATTGATATCTTTTCGGTGAAGACAGACTATGAAAGGAATTTTAAGAAAGGTAGACTTGGATTTGGTGGTAAAGTTGGATTTGTAAAAACCGATAATGATTTCAGGCGCTACGATGTTTACGGCAGCAATGAAGTGTATGATAAGGATAAAAGCAACCGCTTTAACTACAAGGAAAATGTTAACGCAGCCTACGTAAATTACAACCGTGCTTTTAAAGGATTTATGGTGCAGGTTGGCGTTAGAGTAGAAAACACTGTAAGCAACGGTGAATCAACTGGATTACGTTATAATAATGCTACCAGCAGTTACGAAAATTACGATTCATCAATACATCGTAATTACACCGACGTATTCCCAAGTGCAGCAATTACGTTTAATAAGAACCCGATGAGTCAGTTTGGTATTACTTACAGCCGCCGGATAGACAGGCCAGCTTACCAGGATCTGAATCCGTTTGAATTTAAGCTGAACGATTATACATTCATGAAAGGCAATACAAATCTACGCCCTCAGTACACAAACAGTTTTGGCGTTACACACACTTATAAATACAAATTAAACACGCAGTTAAATTACAGTCATGTAAAAGATATTTTTACACAACTGCCTGATACTACCGAAGGATCAAAAAGTTTTATGACGAAAAGGAATCTGGCTACACAAGATATTGTTAGCTTAAACATAAGTTATCCTTTTCAGTATAAATGGTACAGTTTCTTTGCGAATGTAAACTCGTATTATTCTAAGTACAAAGCTAATTTTGGTGGTGGCGATAGGAATGTAGATCTGGATGTATTTGCTGCAAGTATTTACATGCAGCACAGCTTTAACCTAGGCAAAGGATATAAAGCCGAGCTAAGTGGATTTTATTCGTCACCAACTATTTGGCAAGGAACATTTAAAAGTATTGCCATGTACAGTATAGATGGAGGTTTGCAGAAAACTGTTTTAAAAGGCAAAGGAATGCTGAAAGCCTCTGTTAGTGACATGTTTCGCTTAATGAAGTGGAAAGGCAACGCAAACTTTACGGGCCAGTTCACCGAAGCAAGCGGCCGTTGGGAAAGCCGTCAGTTTAAAATAAACTTTAGTTATCGCTTTGGTAGTACACAAATTAAAGCGGCACGTCAGCGAAAAACATCTATCGAAGATGAAAATAAAAGAACACAGTCGAGCGGTGGTGGAATGGGTGGTGGGTAATTAAACAGCTAACAATTAAACAGTTAAAGCCGCCAGGTAAAAAATGCGTGGCTTTTTTGTCACTATTTTGTAAAGAGATGCTGCTTCAACAATCCCTTTTAACGCCACTTTAACTGGGTTTTGTATTTTCTTAACAGCAGCGTTTTATATTTTTTTGGATATTTGTATTGTAAAAATTAAACAATAAAGATTTTCTCATAAGCAGTTAGTTTTGGTAACCGGCCCCTGTTTCTACAGGGGCTTCTCTTTTGCAGTAACCGAGGAAGTAAAAAAAGAGAATTAATTAGACTTTGTCGGCGATATTAAAAAGACTATCCACAAAATCCTGCTTATCAAATACCAACAGGTCTTCAGCCTTTTCGCCCACACCAATAAACTTAACAGGAATTTGAAATTGATTGGCAATTGCTAAAACAACGCCACCTTTTGCAGTACCATCTAATTTGGTAATAGTAAGTGCTGTAACTTCAGTTGCTGCCGTAAAATGCTTGGCTTGCTCTAAAGCGTTTTGCCCGGTGCTGCCGTCTAAAACAAGCATGACTTCATGTGGCGCATCGGGCACCACTTTTTGTATAACCCTTTTTATTTTAGTAAGCTCATCCATTAAATAGGCTTTGTTATGCAAACGGCCTGCTGTATCAATTATAATAACATCAACGTCTTTTGCAACACCGCTGTTAACAGTATCAAATGCAACTGCTGCCGGATCGCTGCCCATATCTTTTTTTACTATGGGCACGCCGGCACGCTCACTCCAGATCGTTAACTGATCAACTGCCGCTGCCCTGAAAGTATCAGCAGCACCTAATAAAACAGATTTACCAGCCAGTTTAAAATTATGTGCCAGTTTACCAATGGTAGTTGTTTTGCCAACGCCATTAACGCCAACTACTAAAATGATATGCGGTTTATGTCCGGTGGGCAGCTCGTAGTTTTCATAACTGCTGTCCTGTGGTGCCGTAACCAGTAAATTTTGAATTTCTTCTTTAAGTATGGTGTTCAGTTCCGATGTGCCGAGGTATTTATCTTTGGCAACACGCTTTTCTATTTGCTCAATAATTTTTACGGTGGTTTCAATACCTACATCAGCACTAACCAAAGCATTCTCTAGCTCGTCAAGTACTTCTTCATCAACTGTACTTTTACCGGCAATAGCTTTTGTTATCTTGCTGAAAAAACCTTCCCTTGTCTTTTCCAACCCCTGGTCAAGTGTTTCTTTTTGTTCCTTTTTCCCAAATAACTTATTGAATAAACCCATGATTGTTCTTTGATGCTGGTTTGCTT
Source organism: Ferruginibacter sp. (assembly GCA_037969645.1). Classification (GTDB taxonomy): domain Bacteria; phylum Bacteroidota; class Bacteroidia; order Chitinophagales; family Chitinophagaceae; genus Ferruginibacter. Next base: position 4,672 of record JBBKXU010000295.1, read on the forward strand.
AGTCCTAAAATAAACAAAGCCTCCCGATAAATCGGGAAGCTTTACATAATGATATTATTCATACAAGAAAACTTAGCTGGCTAAGTGATCTTTAATTTTGTCTTTGT
>JBBKXU010000296.1:0-9183 GCA_037969645.1 Ferruginibacter sp.
CAGTAAAATTAGATGGCCGAAGTTTTGATTTTGATTTAGGATTTAACAGCGAAAATATACTGGATGCGGCTTTGAAACAAGGTGCCGACCTGCCTTTTGCATGCAAAGGCGGCGTATGCTGCACATGCAAAGCAAAACTGCTTGAGGGTAAAGTAGAGATGGAAGTTAACTGGGGGCTTGAGGACGAAGAAGTTGAGCAAGGCTATATATTAACCTGCCAAAGTCATCCTACAACAGAAAAAGTAGTGGTTGATTTTGATATAAAATAACTTGTTTTTAAAAATCTATCCTTGTGCCGGGTAAAATAATAGCTGTATAATTTCTGTTAGAAGTGATTTCGTTACGCCGCCCATGACCACGCTGTGCTTTTATGCTTATTTGCTGTCCGTTTGCTGCCGTAATGGTATTAATATCAACATCAGTTTGAATTTTACCCAGCTTTATTACTCCTTTTGCAATTGCACCTTGGTTAATTATTGTAACACCTCCGTAGACAACAGACCGTTTTAATGAAAATGTTACAGGTATATCCGTTCTTTCAGGCGAATTACCTAAATCATTTTGTAAATAGAGTTCTATTTCAACTTTTGAATTGACGGTAATATCTTTTTTTACAACAGGCTTTTCCTCTGTTTTGGGTTCATGCTCTTTTATAACTGGTGTGGTTTTATCTGTTTTCTTTTCCTTGATTTTTTCAGTTCCCCTTGACTGATCAGGCATTATAATCTGATTATTATTTCTGGGAGCTGGTGCAGTTATAATGGCTGTACCATTATTCGTGGCATTTTTACTTTCTGTATTCCCGTTATCTAAACCATCCTTTTGCTGTTCAGTTTCAGCAACAACGGGTTTTGAATCTTTATTAACAATTAAATTAATAGCTATAAAAAGCATCAATAAAAGAATTGCTGCTGTTATATATTGTCTTTTATTTTTTGCAAAATGTTGTTTAAAGTTTTCAAAAACCGAAAGGGGCTTAGCCCATATTTCGGCCTTGGTTGCCAGAGCTTCATTATTTGGCCTGGTTGAGTGTCCCGTATGCAGTTTTTGTGCCGTTGCTGGGGCCGATTTAAGGGAAGCCAAACTGATTGTTCGATAATTGGGAAACGCTGACATTAATGCCTGCTGAAAATCCTTTGCATTGGCATAACGGTTTGCAGGATTCTTATCCAATGCCTTCATGATAATATCGCTGAGGGCTTTAGGAATGGATGCATTGAATTTACCGGGCTGGGCTATTTTCTGTTTCATAATAGCCTGCATCAAATTAAAATCAGTATCGGCTTCAAATGGCAGTTTACCCGAAAGCAATTCATACAATGTTACACCAGTGGCATAAATATCCGATGCAGCAGATGCATCTTTTCCCTGTATCAGTTCGGGTGCCATAAATTCTACTGTTCCTACAATCTTGTTTACCTGCGTCATTTTCTGCTCTCCCGCAACTTTGGCTATCCCAAAATCCATTAGCTTAACCGTACCATCGGCAGTAAGCATAATATTGGCGGGCTTAATATCTCGGTGAAAAACATTTTTCCTGTGCGCATGATGCAATCCTTCCAATACCTCTATAAAAACCGGTACAATAAATTGTGGTGGCAGTGCACCATATCTCTTCAGCAAATCATCCAAATTATCTCCTTCCACATATTCCATTACCATAAAATGATTCCCTTCCTGCTCAATAAAATTATAGATAACGGCAATGTTAGGGTGTAGCAATTGTGCAAGCACCCTGGCTTCTTTTTTAAATCTCTCTAAAAACTGCGACTCCATAGTAAGTTGTGGATGCAGCATTTTTAAAGCTACCTCTCTACCAAGCATAGTATCGGTTGCTTTATACACATTGCCCATACCCCCTTTTCCCAAATGGGCCACTATTTCATAAGAATGTACTTTCTGTCCAATCATAATCTTTGCTGGTTAAATATCTAAAGGCAAATCTGCATCTCTCGTCATTTTAGGCAGATCTACATCTCTCGTCAATTTTAAATCATTTTCTGCAATGTTGGTGTTTTTCTCTGCCAGCACAACAGTAATATTATCATGGCCGCCACGGGCTTTGGCCTGCTGTACCATAATGTCGGCAGCCTGCTTTATTTCATTTTTAAAAAGAATTTCTTTTAATTCTGTATCATTTAAATAATCATACAAACCATCCGAGCAAAGTAAAAGCCGGTCATTTTTTTCAAATGTAAGAGGGCATTTTCCGGTATCAACCCTTAGGTCGGGCTTGGTACCCATTGCATTGGTTAATATATTTCTTTTAGGGTGCACTGCAGCTTCTTCTGTAGTGATATCACCGCTTTTAACCAATTCCTGTACGTATGTGTGATCTTCGGTTATCTGCACAATCGTATCGCCTTTTTGCAGGTAAGCCCGACTATCACCTACCTGACCGTAATATATATCCTGATTAAGAACAACCAACACGGTACAGGTTGTTCCCATACCTTTAAATGCGCTTTGCGACGAAGCTTTTTCAAAAATATTTTTATTGGCCAATGTAAAAACTTTTGCAAGATTCTTTTCAACGCTGCCCCCATTTAGTTTAAAATATTCACGGCTGATTATCTCGGCAGCCATTTTACTAGCCACTTCACCTGCATTATGCCCACCCATACCATCTGCAACAATCAGCATATACCCTTTTTCACGAATGATATTTTCATCAGCAATTTTATAAACTAGGCCCATGTCTTCGTTGTTGGTTCTTATATTGCCCAAATCAGAAACAACAACGGCTTTTATATTGCCTGCTTCAAAAGAATCGGTTTTGTTTTCTTTTGCTGCTGACTTACTTTTTTTTCCGAATAAAAAATTTATCAATCCCATGCTTAATTATTTTATTTTTTCAAGAATATAATCATAAGACTTACTCGTTGTGATTTCTATACCGGCATAAGATTGAGTTTCATATCCTTCTGCCCTTAGTGTAAAATCAAATTTATCTCCTTCTTTACCTCTGAATTCATAAGGCAACTTGTGAGCAGTACCATTTGGCAAAACTATTTCTGCGTTAGCAGGACTTACAACATTGATTGTTAATTTTTGCAGATTCTCAGTTCGCACTGGTGCTACAGGCTTTACTACTTGCCTTGTTTCTGGTACAATTTTTTCAGCTGGTTTTTTGGCAATAAAAATTACAGCGACTATGAATAAGAGCACCAATGCAGCAATTGTTAATGTTTTACGGTTTGGGTTAAACTTAATTTTAAGAGGAATTTTCTTTACCCTTTTTAATGGTTGAGCCGGTCGCTTATTGCTGTTGAATAATGTTACTATTTCTGCAGCTGATAACCGGCCAGCCGGGTTTAATCTGAGGGTTCTGTCAAAAAATATTTTTAACTTCTCTGATAGTTGCGGCACCAATACCTTTGGATCAGTAAACCCACCTTGCTCTATTTTGGAACGAAGTGTTATTGGGTTATCTGCTTCAAAAGGCAGATAGCTTGTAAGCAGTTCATAAGCCAACACGCCCAAACTCCATATATCTGATTTTAGCTCAACCTTTTGCTGAAACTGTTCGGGCGCCATGTATTCGGTAGTACCCACAACAAACCCCATTTGTGTAAGTTTGGGCGTGTATTTATTTTTAGATATCCCAAAATCCAACATGGTAACTTTTCCATTTGCATGAATTTTAAAATTCTGAGGTTTAATATCCCGGTGCAATATTTCTTTGCTGTGGAGATAAGCAATGGCCGATGCAATCTGGCCAAGTATATTTTCTGTTTCTTCGTTTGAGAGTTTTCCTTTTTTATGCAGATAAGTATCAAGCGATTCGCCCTCAACATACTCCATGATAATGCAAGGCGTATCACCTGCAATCAGGTATTCATACAAGCAGGCAATATTTGGATGACTGACAGAAGATTGTATATAGGCTTCGTTTCTAAACCTTTCGGCCATGTCTTTCTGATGCAGAATTTTAACTGCGGCCGTGCGGTTTAGTGTGTGGTTATACGCTTTATATACATCGCCCATACCACCTGACCCGAGTCGTTCGGCCAGGTGGTATCCAGCTATTTCTTTGATATGGGTACTGTCATATCTCATTTTTTAGGCGATATTCGAAAACATATCTCGTCTTAGTATTTTACAGTGTTTTATTAATTAGTTCTCTTCTTATGTCCCATTAATTCAAGTCCATATCGTATTGGCACTGCAAAGGAAATAAGTGTACCAGCGGCATCTGTTTTATAGGCATAATATAATCCTATAACCCTGCCTTCATCATCAAACATGGGCCCTCCACTATTACCGGGTCCGGTGGCATTAATGGTTAACTGATACGAGTCCCCGAATGTACTAAACGTCATATTTTTAGCCGACGCATCGGATGAACCCGGAATAATTCTACCTACGCTACCAGGTGTAACAGTGGGTGTTGGTATGGTAGAATATTTTACATCCTGATTAAAAGGATCGTTTGACTTGCGTGCAATAAATTGTTGCGGAGCTACACCGGGATATCCCATTACGGTAACAGATTGGCCTGGTTTTACAGCATCATGATTATCATATAATGTTACTTTTGACTGAGATCCTACAATATCTGTTCTAAGTAATGCAACATCATGTTCTTCTGATGGCAGAGTAGGCTGAAGTACCGGACGACGTAATGAAGTGCCCGAAAAAATAACGTTCATATATGTGTTCCTGCCTTGTATACTTCCTTTCCAGGCAGAATACCCGCCTGCAACTTTTGTTTCGGCCGGAACCCAACCAAATACATCCTGCTGTTCAACAGTTCTGTCCATCATAATAACCGGTTGGTTACCCGAATATCTTACTAAAACTCCCGGAAATGCATCACCCGGAAAATCGTACCTGGTATGCCAGCCCGCTCCTATGTGGCGATTGGTTAAAATATGTCCGTCCTGAGAAACTACAAATCCAGTACCCCATCCAGATGACAATCCAATGGGTGCTCCCCTGTCTACGTTCTTCTGAATATCTATATATGGCTCAATTTTACCTTCGCTGTTCTCAATATATGCTGCAAATAATCTGGTTATTCCATCGGTACCTTTAATGGGTACATACTGATGCCATAATTCCATACCGGTATTTGCATCAAATAATTGCCATCCATATTCTATCTGAACTACTCTGTCATCATTCTCTTTAGCAATTTGCTCAGGAGTCATTTTATTTTTATTGGTCGAATCCTGTACAGTGATGATCGTATCACCACCTTTAAACAGGTCGTCCTTAAAAAAGTACCCCAATGCACCAAGTACAATAATCAACCCGCCAATAATGTAAGCCATGCCGCCGTACGACTTTTTTCTTTCAGCCACTAACATTCTTTCAACTGTTTGTTTGCCCAATCCCACTTTTGCGGGTTCGGCAGGCTCGTTTGCACTTTGCGTTACTTCCGAAATGGTTGTTGCTTTAATAGAGGTAGGAATATCCATTATTTTGGTTTCCATCATCATGTCTTGCGGACGGGGATATATATCAAAAGCAAATACCGGCCCGTTACTTCCTAACTGAACCTCATCACCCGGATTAAGTGTTGCCGAACCTTTTACCCGTGTTTTATTTACAAAAATTCCGTTGCGGCTGTTATTATCATTTATAGAAAATTTAGGGGGGTCGGAACTTACTTTTACAATTTTTCCATGTTCCCGACTTACAATAACTTCCTGCTCAGGATCATACTGAATATCGCTGCCCGCCATACGGCCTATAGACAGCTCTTGTTTATTAAAGTCAAATTCTTCAACTTGGTTGGCTTTGGTGCCCGATATATGCCTAATGACATATCTTTCAATAGTTGTGCTCATAATGTTTGATTTTGGTTTTAATATGTAGATGAAATATGTTCAATTTTTATAGTATACTATTAACCGGTATACTATAACATAGGAAAACGAAAAAAAAGTCATCAAAATCGATAAATAGGCCAATGCTATGACACGTTAGCCAATTTTATCAATAGTTGAATTAGATGGAGTAGAAGCAGCTTAGTCTGTCAAAGGATTGAATTGATCATCTAATATAATAATAATCATCCTAAATATTAAACGTTTAGGGCATTTTATTTGTGCTTTTTACTTTTTGCAACTAGTATTGCGTTTACACTATACCATTATACAAATAAAAAAACAGTTGAAATATTCTCTCCACTTTGTGTATCCGTCAAAGTCAGATACTAGATTTACTTAGTCGCAAAGTCATCAAAAGTGCAACCACTTTAATACAAGCTGCATTTTTGTTACATATGATTTTCTTACTTTAACTAACAGGTGTTAGTTTTTTGTTTTAATTTTACAGCATAAAGCTTCTATTATGGATATTCAACATTTTGAAAAAATATTTGAGGAAAAAATTGAAAAAGAAATAAAGATTGAGCCCAAGGATTGGATGCCCGATGCATACCGAAAAACTAATATCAGGCAAATAAGTCAGCATGCCCACAGCGAAATTGTTGGTATGCTGCCCGAAGGTAACTGGATAAGCAGAGCTCCATCTTTAAAACGCAAAGCAATACTTATAGCCAAAGTGCAGGACGAAGCCGGACACGGTCTATATTTATATTCCTCGGCCGAAACACTCGGAAGCAGCCGTGATGAAATGGTAGCTGATTTGCACAGCGGCAAAGCAAAATATTCTTCCATCTTTAATTACCCCACCCTAACCTGGGCCGATATGGGTGCTGTTGGCTGGCTGGTTGATGGCGCTGCTATTTTAAACCAGGTAATGCTATGCCGCACTTCTTACGGTCCTTATGCAAGAGCCATGGTGCGCATTTGTAAAGAAGAAAGTTTTCATCAGCGCCAGGGATTTGAATCTTTATTGGTTTTATCAAGAGGTACTGATGAGCAAAAAGCGATGTGCCAGGATGCCATAAACCGTTGGTGGTGGCCAAGCCTGATGATGTTTGGACCAAAAGATGCCGAAAGCACCAACAGCGACCAGAGCATGAACTGGAAAATTAAAAGAAAGACGAATGATGAACTAAGACAACAGTTTATTGATATGGCGGTAATGCAGGTAAAAGTGTTAGGAATGACTTTACCCGATGATAAATTAAAATGGAACGAAGAAAGAAAGCATTACGATTTTGGAGAAATAAACTGGGATGAGTTCTGGAATGTAGTAAAAGGAAATGGACCCTGCAACAAACAACGCCTGGCAGCAAGAAATAAAGCACATGATGAAGGTGCTTGGGTAAGAGAAGCTGCAGTTGCTTATGCCGACAAAAAACTGAATCGTCAAAAAGAAAAAGCAGCTTAAATAAATTTATATGTCATTCAAACAACAAAAATATTTTTACGGCGATATTCCTGAAGATAATGCAGGAGGCGGAGATTTAAAAGACGCTAAAGTTCCTCCTTCAAGTGGAGTGGGGATTTGGCCTCTCTGGGAAGTATTTGTCCGTAGCAAACAGGGCCTCGATCATAAACATGTTGGCAGTCTGCATGCTACCGACGCTACCATGGCCATTGAAAATGCCAGAGATGTTTACACCCGTAGGCAGGAAGGCGTAAGCCTATGGGTTGTAGAAAGCAAGTACATCACGGCATCAAATCCCGAAGAAGCAGGAGAGCTTTATGAGCCTGCAGTAGATAAAATATACCGCCACCCTACTTTTTATGATTTGCCGGATGAGGTAGGACACATGTAATCGCTGATTAAAAGATTAAAAAGATTTCGCTGATGAATAGTTCACTGATTGATTACACGCTTCACCTTGCTGACAGCAACTTAATTCTTGCACAAAGAAATGCAGAATGGTGCGGTCATGGTCCAATACTGGAACAGGATATTGCTATTTCCAATATCTCTTTAGACCTGCTTGGGCAGTCGAGAAATTTCTATCAACATGCTGCCACATTGATTGGCAATGATGCAACTGAAGATTCTCTAGCCTATTTAAGAACCGAAAGAGAATTTAAAAATTGTTTGCTTGTTGAGCAACCCAATGGCGATTGGGGACAAACCATTCTGCGCCAGTTCTTTTTTAGTGCCTTTCAGTACTTACTTTACGGACAATTACAAACAAATAAAGATGAGCAAATAACCGCCATTGCTGCCAAAGCATTAAAAGAAGTTACATATCATTTGCGTTGGAGCAGTGAATGGGTTGTACGGCTTGGTGATGGCACTGATGAAAGCCACCAGCGTATGTTACAAGCCATTGACGAATTATGGCGCTATACCGGCGAGTTATTTATGCCTGCTGATTATGAAAAAGAATCAGGTATTGATTTTTCTGTATTGAAAGAAGACTGGATGAAAAAAGTAAGTTCTGTTTTTGAAGAAGCAACTTTACCCATTCCTGAAAAGGTCTTTATGCAAAGCGGCGGTAAAACAGGTGTACATACCGAACACTTAGGTTTTATACTTACCGAATTGCAATATTTACAAAGAACATATCCTGGAGCCGAATGGTAACCACATCCACCATAGCAACAAAAAAGATCTGGGAAATTCTAGAACAGGTTACCGACCCGGAAGTACCAGTGCTTACCATCACCGATTTAGGCATTGTACGTAATGTAAAAATAAACGGAGAGGAAGTTGAAGTTATCATCACCCCTACTTACACCGGCTGCCCGGCAATGGATATGATTGCCATGAATATAAAATTGGCTTTACTAGAACAAGGATATTCCAACATAAAAATAACTTCTGTTCTGGCGCCAGCCTGGACAACAGATTGGATGAGTGAAGAAGGAAAAAGGAAATTAAAAGAATACGGTATCGCCGCACCAGATAAAAAATTTGAAATAGCCGTTGATGGCGTCGAATGCCCGCTCTGCAATTCATCCAATACAAAACTCATCAGCGAATTTGGCAGTACCGCCTGCAAAGCACTATATCAATGCGATGATTGTAAGGAACCGTTTGATTATTTCAAGTGTCATTAGGTTTGCAGAATAAGTACCTTTATTTAAAATTTTGACGATGCCCTCCATCCTTTTCGAAATAAAAGATTCAATTGCGACAATTACGCTCAACCGTCCTGAAAAATTAAATTCCTTCAACCGGGAAATGGCATTACTGATGCAGGAAAAACTCGGAGTGTGCAATACTGATAAAACTATCAGATGTGTGGTTATCACCGGTGCAGGAAAGGCCTTTTCTGCAGGTCAGGATCTGGAAGAAGTAACTGACCCTAATGGACCAGGGATGCAGCGTATACTAAGTGAACATTATAACCCTATT
>JBBKXU010000297.1:0-15806 GCA_037969645.1 Ferruginibacter sp.
TCAATACATATTGTGTTTCCTCTGGCAATAATTCGCAGGAGTGGATTGAATATTTCAGTCTGGGCGGTATCAGCCGTTCGTCGGGTGCAGATGCCGGCGGTTATGTACACACAGGTTCAACTATTAACTTATCTATTGGTTCTACGGGTAACGCAGGCCAGATAAGTGCAGGGTATTCAAACCGGGAAAAGGATGAATATTACGCAGTGTATATTGACTTTAACCGCAACGGTAGTTTTGATGATGCAGGCGAAAAAGTCGCAGGTCAATCTTCCATTACAAGTACCGGCAACTATAGTTTTACTGTAAACATTCCCAATACAGCAACTGCAGGTGTAACCGGTTTAAGGGTTGTTATGCTTCGCCAGCCAACAACAGTTACGCCTTGCCAATCTGGTAACCGCGGCGAAACTGAAGATTATTTTGTAAACCTTATTAACGGGTCGTTCCAGGGCTTTGGATCATCCCCAGTTATTACCATGAACGATCAAAGATTTGAAAGCAGTGATTTAACAGTAGGTCCAAATCCTTCTGCCGGTATTTACAAAGTGTATTTTACCAACGACTTCAATCCGGTAAGATATGATGTACTTAGAATAGATGGTACGCCGGTTAAACATGGTAATAATGTTTCTGTAAAACAATGTGTGATTGATATCACGAGCTTCCCTTCGGGCATTTATATGTTACGGTTAACGGACCAAAAGGGAGCAACAAGGTCGGTTAAGTTGATAAAAAATCAATAAAGGAATACAAAACCTAAAAGTATAATGCAAGCCAGATCACTCTGTAACCGGAGTGATCTTTTTTACATTTTCGGGGATTGAATTAAGGAATAGTTTCGATAATGACAGGCTGCTGTTTTTATTTTGTAATTTGTTGTATTAATAACTGCTGTTGATGGTAAAATCTATATTTAAATGTTGCTTTTTGTTACTTGCATTGCTTGCTGATTATGAAGGCAAAGCGCAAGATCCATTTTCAGTTAACTATGCCATCAGCGAAGGCCTTCCATCTACCAATATTTATTCTGTATTTCAACAAAAGAATGGAATAATCTGGTTTACAACCGATGTTGGCATTGTAAAATACAACAGCAAATCATTTGAATTATTTAATACAGATAACGGGCTAAGCGATAATGAGGTTTTTAAACTCATTCCCGATTCTAAGGGGCGTTTATGGATGCAGACGGTAAACGGCAAAGCTGCATTTATTCTCAATGATAAAATTTACAATGAAACCAATTCAGAGCTTCTACAGAAGATACGGGGAGCAGGTATGGTGGTTGATATTTTTGAAGGTGATAATCAAACTATCTATATCGCATTCAGGAACGGAGAAATAATCATCATTGATAAAAATGATTCGGTTTCCAAATTAAATATTAATCCTGCATCCATTTCGGGCCTATGGAAAGACGGCGATGTTTATGCACTTACGTCTGAATTTATCTATAATGTGACCAAAGAATACACCGTAGACAGCGTTGGTGATAATCCTCCATTTAGGGTTTATCATTCTGCAGGCAAAACATTTATCAGCGGCAGAAATCTCCTGTATATACCCGGGAAAAACGCTTTAGTAAAGCATATAGAGTTTGGTAAAACTGTTGATATTATAAATGTGATTGCAGAAGGAAATAATCTCTGGGTATGTACCAGAAATGGGTTGATACTGTATGAAAATGGAAAGATTAGAAATCACTATTTCAGGGATCATCTGGTGTCGGATCTATTGAAAGATTCTGAAGGTAATTACTGGGTAACTACACTGAATAAAGGAGTTTTTTTTATTGCTTCTTTCCAGGTAGATCAATTGTTAAAAGAAAAAAAACTCAACAGCCTTGGTGTAAGTCACAATAATGAACTCTGGATGGGAGGTCTTGAAAATGATATTTATATAAAAAGCAACAAGGGGATTAGGGAAAGGGCACTAAGCAGCATTTGGCCAAAAAATAAGATTTCCAATATCCGTTTTTTTGGCGATACCGGCTATGTAATTGCCAAGTCTGGTATTGAGATGCACGTAGCCGGTAAGTTAACAGCATATAGAAGCAGCACCAACGACCTGCTGCCTGTGAACAACCTCATGTTTATCGCCACCACTTTTACTGCTAAAATCAAAACCGCTGATTTTAATTCGGCAACATTGGCCACTATATTCAAACACGTTCTTCTCCAAAAAAGAACCAATGTATTATGTAACGACAATGCAGGTAATATCTGGATGGGCACAAACTTTGGGTTATTCCGTTACAACGCCAAAGATTCGGTGCAGGATTTTGGCGAACGATATGCAGACCTGGCCATCTCCATCGAAGACCTTTATTTTGATGCCGAAGCCAATTTATTGTTGGTTGCTACTGCGTCAAAAGGACTCGTTATTTTAAAAGACAGCAAATTTTTTAAAAAGGTAAATTCCCTCACTGGTTTAAACAGTAATACGGTTAATACTATAAGAAAAACCGGTAAACATAAGTACCTGATTGGCTCTAATAATGGACTGAATAAAGTAGATATCGCAAGCGATTCTGCCCAACCACTGGTATATAATTACAATGCCAATTTTGGATTTAAAAATAAGCGGATAAAAGACATTGAACTGCTTAATGATACCGTGTACCTGGCAACAGATAATGGTCTCATCTGCTTTAATGCCAATTATCTAAATATAAAAATTGTAAAACCCCAATGTTTAATAACAGCGGTTAAAGCTGTATTTAACAACAATAATACGATCAGTTATAAAAACAACAGTATTAGTTTTTCATACATCGGCATTTCATTTATTGATCTCGGCGATGTTCTGTATTATTATAAGTTGGTTAACCAGGATAAAGAATGGTCATCAACTAAAGAATCGCAGATTAATTATAAATCGCTGCCAGCAGGTAAGTACCGGTTTCAGGTATACTGTGTAAATGGTTTTGGCCAAAAAAGTGAAACACAGCAGACCGACTTTGAAATACTGCCTCCTTTCTGGCAGCTGTGGTGGTTCAGGGTATTAGCCGTGCTTTTTACACTGCTCATCATTTTTTTAATTTTTAGAACGAGGCTAAAGCAGCAACTGGTAAGGTTCGAAAAAGAGAGAACAAAAATTGGACTTGAAAGAGATAAGGCACAGATGGAGAAGCAGATGGTGGAACTGGAACAAAGAGCCCTGCGTATGCAGATGAATCCTCATTTTATTTTTAATGCACTCAACACTATTAAAGGTTATTATGCCGAAGGCAATTTCATAAACGCTAGCACCTATATCTCAAAATTTTCCAAACTCTTACGTAAACTACTCGAGAGTGAAGAACAGGTTACTACCCTCGACAATGAAATTGAGATGCTGAAACTTTATATTGAACTTACTCAAATACGCTATGAGGGTAAATTCGAATACACGGTGTCTATTTCTGAAAATATAAATGCGCAGGATATACTTATTCCAAATTTATTGTTGCAACCGCTGGTTGAAAATGCGATCATTTATGGCCTTGGGCCTAAAACAGAAAAAGGATTCCTGCTGATAGATTTTTTACTTAAAGACAACATGTTGATTTGTACAGTTGATGACAATGGAGTAGGGCGTGAATATGCCATGAGTAACCAGAAGGATAGAGAATACAAATCGAAAGCCACAAATATTACACTAGACAGGCTTGCATTATTTGATAAAAGGAGCCGCATGGAGTATTTTGATAAAGTTGAGCATGGCCGGGCATCTGGTACCCGGGTTGTAATCAGCATCCCCATTAAAAAAACTAACGATGATGAAGACATTAATTATTGAAGATGAACTCCGTGCAGTATCGGCCTTAAAATCTGAGATTGGCTTTCACTGCCCGCAGCTTGAAATTGTTGGCGTTGCAAAAACAGTGAAAGACGGGATCGAGAAAATAAAAACCCTGAATCCACAGCTCGTCTTTCTGGATATACAGCTGTCTGACGGCCTTGGATTTGAGATACTGGATGCCTGTAAAGAATATAAATTCAAAGTTATTTTTACTACAGCTTACAGCCAGTATGCTATTAAGGCGATCAAGCTCAGCGCATTGGATTATTTATTAAAACCGATTGATCCAGTTGAGTTGGTAGAAAGTGTGGCGAAAGCTATTGATCAGACCAACAGCGACACTTTGCAAAATCAGTTTTCGGTGCTGATGCATCAACTGGAAAACAAAAGCGATAACAGCCAGCAGATTGTTCTTAAAGACCTCGATAAAATATACTTTATTAAAATAAGAGACATTCTTTTCTGCATGGCCGAAGGTGCTTATACAAAATTTTATTTAAGCAACGCCAACCCCATCTTTGTTTCCCGTAATGTGGGTTCTTTTGAAGAGCTGCTGGCGCCGGCAGGTTTTATCCGTACGCATCATTCCTGCCTGGTTAATCCGGCAAAAATAAAAATGTACGATCGTAAAACCGATAATGGCGTTTTAATACTCGAAGGTGATCACGTTATTCCTGTTTCGCAACGAAAAAAGGAAATGGTGCTGGCTCTGCTGGAAAAAAGAATTTAAGCCTACTATAATTATTGATGAAAAATAGAAGATTATGAACTTAAAACTTGCTTACCTGGGACTAACATTGTTAATGATACTGATCATTGTCCTCATTGCTAAAACAGCAATCAATAAAACTTTTACAACGCCCGCCCTGCGTACAAAGAAAATAGTGTTGATAATACTTGGATTGGTTGGCTGGCAGGTTTATATCTACATACTAGCTTCTACAGGAGTGCTGCAAGATTTTAGTTTTCCGCCAAAATTTTTCCTGTTATTGATACTGCCGGCTTTTGTGTTTACCGGTATTTTTATTTTCAAAAACCGCAACAATGCCTGGATTCAAAACATACCAGCTCATTGGCTGGTATATTATCAATCGTTTCGTGTACTTGTAGAAACGCTGTTTGTGTTCACGGTAGCTGCCGGTTTTCTACATCCCAATGTAACCATCGAAGGCTATAATTACGATATGGTTTTTGCCTTTACCGCCCCCATAATTGGTCTGCTTGTTTTTCAGTTTAAAGTTTTGCCTAAAAAGATAGCCTTGTTATGGAATTACCTTGGCCTAGTGGTGATAGCGGTTATTATTTTCCTGTTTATGTCAACTATTTATTTTCCGCATATCTATGGCCCCGATTCGATTCCCTTTCCAACAGAAGCGGGTATTTACCCCTATGTGTTGGTTGCTGGGTTTTTAATGCCATCGGCAGTGTTTGTACATGTGTTATCTATTGTTCAGTTAAAAGGAAAGAATAATTAGGGATAGTAAAATATTTAGTTGTAAAATGTCACCTGCGGCGTCCCCTCAAAAAAGAAAAACCCCCGAAAGCTAGTGCTGTCGGGGGTTTCAATTTTAATTCAGTACCACGTACGGGATTCGAACCCGTGATTCCTCCGTGAAAGGGAGGCGTCTTAACCCCTTGACCAACGCGGCATTTCCTGTTAAAGGACGGCAAAGATAACGAGTGGTAGTTTTTCAGCCAAATAATTTAAAAAACAATTCACTTAATTTGACAAAATTTAGGTTACTGGCTTACGGAGTGCTTGTTGTTACTGCATTTCAGCAGTTTATGCACATTTCATTCGGGTAAAAAAAATTCTCATTAAAAAACGAGCACATATTCGTAATTTTGCAACTCAAATTTTAAATTTATTTAACGATATGAGTACAGTAAAAGTTGCTATTAACGGATTCGGCCGCATTGGTCGCCTGGTTTACCGCCAGATATATGATATGAAAGGGATTGATGTTGTAGCCATCAACGATTTAACCAGTCCGGCAGTACTGGCGCATTTATTAAAATACGACAGTGCACAGGGGCGTTTTGGTCAGGATGTAAAATCTACTGAAAATTCTATTGTGGTTAACGGAGATGAGGTAAATATATATGCACAAAAAGACCCTTCGCAAATTCCATGGGCCAAGCACGATGTGGATGTGGTTATTGAGTGTACTGGTTTCTTTACCGATAAAGCAAAGGCCGAAGCTCATATTACTGCAGGAGCAAAGCGTGTTGTTATCTCTGCACCCGCAACAGGTGATTTAAAAACAGTAGTATTTAATGTAAATCATGAAATACTTGACGGCAGCGAAACCATCATCAGTTGCGCAAGCTGTACTACTAACTGTTTGGCTCCAATGGCTAAAACCTTAAATGATAGTTTTGGCATTGTAACGGGTATCATGAGTACTATTCATGCATATACGAACGATCAAAATACATTAGATGCGCCGCATCCAAAAGGAGATTTACGCAGAGCCAGAGCAGCAGCAGCCAATATTGTTCCTAACAGTACCGGTGCTGCAAAAGCCATTGGTTTGGTTTTGCCGGAGTTGAAAGGAAAATTAGACGGAGGCGCTCAACGTATTCCGGTTATTACAGGTTCTGTTACCGAGCTGTATTCTATTTTAGAAAAAACGGTTACAGTTGAAGATGTTAATGGCGCTATGAAAGCCGCTGCCAACGAAAGTTTTGGCTACAACGAAGATGAAATTGTGAGCACCGATGTAATCGGTATCAACTTTGGTTCTTTATTTGATGCTACACAAACCAAAGTGATGACTATGGGCGATAAGCAAATGGTTAAAACCGTTAGCTGGTATGATAATGAAATGAGCTATGTATCGCAGTTAGTGCGTACGGTACATCATTTTGCCAAATTGATAGGATAAATTTATTAGTAATACTTTTATAACCGCGGAGGCGCCAAGCCGCTGAGATTTTTACTCTGCGTCTCAGCGCCTCTGCGGTTTAATTTTATAAACAAATTCTTATGTCAAAATTCAGCGATTTCAATTTCTCAGGCCACAAAGCCCTTATCCGTGTTGATTTTAATGTTCCGCTCGATGCCGAATTTAATATCACCGATGATACCCGCATGACAGCTACAATTCCTACCATTAAAAAAGTATTGGCCGATGGCGGTTCAGTTATTTTGATGAGTCATTTGGGCAGGCCAAAAGAAGGGCCAACCGATAAATTTTCATTAAAACACTTGGTGAAACATCTGTTTGAATTACTGAATACGGAAAACCCCAATCCTGCATTGGGAGATCCTAGCACAAGGGTTTTTTTTGCCGACAATTGTATTGGTGACCAGGCGACTATGACAGCATCTATGTTAAAGCCCGGTGAAGTATTATTGCTGGAGAATCTTCGTTTTCATAAAGAAGAAGAAAAAGGCGATGAAGCTTTTGCCGAAAAACTAAGCAAACTGGGAGATGTATATGTTAATGATGCATTTGGTACGGCACATAGGGCACATGCGTCAACGGCTGTTATCGCCAAATTCTTTAAACCCGAAAACAGAATGTTTGGTTTGCTGATGAACGGAGAAGTAGCCAGTGCAGAAAAAGTTTTGCATGAGGCCGAAAAGCCATTCTGTGCTATCATAGGCGGGGCCAAGGTTTCAGATAAAATATTAATTATTGAAAATTTACTGCAAAGAGCCAATGACATCATTATTGGCGGCGGAATGGCCTATACATTCTTAAAAGCAAGAGGCGGCAAAATTGGTTCTTCACTTTGTGAAGATGACCGTTTACAAACTGCTCTGGATATTTTAGAACAGGCCAAACAAAAAAATGTAAGCATTCATTTGCCTGAGGATTCAGTTATTGCAGACAAATTTGCCGCAGATGCAAATACCGAAGTTCGCCCAAGCGATGCCATACCCGATGGTTGGATGGGATTGGATATTGGCCCGAAAGCTGCTGGTATTTTCAACGAAATAATCGGCAAGTCAAAAACCATTTTATGGAACGGCCCCATGGGGGTTTTTGAAATGGAGAAATTTCAGGCAGGTACAAAGGGCGTTGCAGAATCTGTAGCAGCTTCAACTGCGAACGGAGCCTTTAGTTTGGTTGGCGGCGGCGATAGCGTGGCAGCCGTTAATAAGTTTAACCTGGCCAATAAAGTGAGTTATGTAAGCACTGGCGGTGGTGCTATGCTTGAGTATTTTGAAGGAAAGACATTGCCAGGTATCGCTGCCATTAAAGATTAGCCTATTCAGGCTTTCATTCGTCAGCAGAAAAGCTTAGTTTTCCGATGAGCAAATAAATTATTATATTTAACACTTAACAATAAAACAAAAAATCATGAAAAATAAGGGGTTATTAATCTTTTTAGGCGTTGTTCTTATATTAGTCTTTATGGGCTGTAGTGGGTATAATGGGGTAATAAAGCAGGATGAGAATGTAAAAAAAGCCTGGGCTAACGTAGAAGCCGAATATCAAAATCGTTCCGATTTAGTTCAAAATTTGGTTAATACCGTTAAAGGAGCTGCTAATTTTGAGCAGGAAACTTTAACCCAACTGGTTGAAGCAAGAGCAAAAGCCACTTCAGTAAATTTTACTGCTGATCAGTTAACTCCTGAGAACATCGCTAAATTTCAGGCAGCACAAGGTCAGATGACTGGCGCATTAAGTAAGTTACTAGCAGTAGTTGAAAATTATCCCGATTTAAAGGCAACCCAAAACTTCCTGCAACTGCAAGGTCAGTTAGAAGGCATTGAAAACAGTATCAAGAACTCCAGAAAAATATTCAATGATGCCATCAATATGTATAATACCAAGATAAGATCTTTCCCTATGAACATGTTTGCAAGCATGTTTGGCTTTAGCCCTAAAGAAGGTTTTAAGGCAGATGCAGGCGCAGAGAAGAAAGTAGAAGTGAAGTTTTAGTACATGGATAAAAATTAATGTCTAATTAAATTATTCATGAACAAGAAAAAGTATACAGGGTTTATTATTGGCGGCGTTTTGGTTGTGATTGCCATTTATTTGGTTGCAACCTTTAACGGACTGGTTAAGAAAGAAGAAAAAGTAAATCTACAGGCTAATGAGGTTCAGAATGCCTTTCAGCGCAGGCTGGACCTCATTCCTAATTTAATAAATGTAGTAAAAGGCGTTTCGGAATTTGAACAGTCTACGCTGCAAAAAATTACCGAAGCAAGGGCTAAGGCGGCATCAATAAATTTTGGAGCAACCAATGTTACCCCCGATGAATTTAATAACCAGGCAGCAGCTCAAAATGAGTTAGCAAGCGCAACTAATAACCTGATCATCAGAATCGAAAAGTACCCGACCTTAAAGGGAACGGCCGCATATTCGGGTTTGCAAACACAGTTAGAAGGAACAGAGCGAAGGATAAAAATTGCCAGAAAGGATTTTAATGAAGCGATAAATGTTTATAATAATTCGGTCCGTACTTTTCCTTCTAAACTAGTGGCCTCCATGTTTGGCTTCATGGAGAAGACTGGTTTTAAATCAGATGCAGGAGCCGATAAAACAATAGAAATAAAAATGTAATGGGCATATTTCCATTTTTTAAGAAGAGAGAATTTTTTTCTGCTGAAGATAAAGCGCAGATAGTGGAAGCTATACGCCTGGCCGAAACCGAAACCAGTGGCGAAATACGGGTTTATGTAGAAAGCAAAAATTCTTATGTAGATGCTATCGACCGTGCCGCCGAAATCTTCTTTAAACTAAAAATGCAGGAAACAGATCATCGTAATGCGGTGTTGCTGTACATTGCCATGGATGACCATCAGCTCGCTTTATATGCTGACGAAGGCATTTACCAAAAAGCCGGCGCCGAGTATTGGAATGCTGAAGTAAAAAATATGATTGCCGGATTTTCTAAAGAAAATATCAGTAATGGCATTGAGCAATGCATTACGCATATTGGGCAAACCCTAAAAGAAAAATTTCCTTATATACCAACCGAAGACAGAAACGAATTGCCTGATGATATTGTATTCGGCGATTAGTATATGCTTTGGCTTATTAAAATATGTACTTGATAAAAAATATTAATTCCGCATTGGGGGCTATGAAGAAATTCTTATCCATATTTATTTTATTGTTTATTTCTGTAGTTTCCTTTTCGCAGGACAAACTTGATCTGGAAACTTTGCTTAAGCAAAAGCCCGCCCAACTTGTAAATGATTATACGGGTACTTTAACTGCTGGTCAGGCAAGTGCATTAGAGAGTAAATTGCGTGCCTTCGATGATTCTACATCCACACAAATTGCGGTAGTACTCATTCCTTCATTAAATGGAAAAGATGTTGCCGACTATAATATAGAGCTCGGCAGGGCTTGGGGCGTAGGCGGCAAAGCTAATAACAACGGTGTCGTATTATTAATCGCAAAAGATGATCGTAAATTAAATATTGCAACGGGTTATGGTTTAGAAGGAGCGTTACCAGATATAACTGCAAAACAAATTATTGACCAAATCATTGTCCCAAATTTTAAAGGCGATGATTATTACCGTGGTATAGAAGAAGGCACCGATGCCATTATTCAGGCCGTTAAAGGAGAATATACTGCACCCGAGAGTTACGGCAAAAGCGGCAACAGCAAAATCGGGAATATTGTTTTCTTGATAATCCTTGTCCTTATTATGCTTGCCGTAGGCAGAGGGAGAGGTGGTGGAGGCTCATTCATGAGTCGTCGTGGTTTTGCAGCCTGGACTATTGGGAGTATGCTCAGCGGCGGCGGTGGTAGCGGTGGCGGAGGAAGCTCTGGCGGCGGCTTTAGTGGCTTCGGCGGCGGAAGCTTTGGCGGCGGTGGCGCAAGTGGCAGTTGGTAATTCAAAATATTCTGATTATGAAAAATGCCTCCCAATTTAGGAGGCATTTTTTTTACGGTTAAATCGTTTACTTAAAACCATCATTAATATAATCTTCAATGTCTTTTCCTTTGGCCTTACCTAACTTGGATAATCCACCTTTCAGCATCGGGTCAACAAAGCTTAAAAACTGTGCAGGTATAGCGTTACGGAATTTAAAGATCAGGTCAATTCCTTTTTTTACATTGGCTATGTTCTGTACTTTTTCCAGATAGCCTGCAAAAGTTGAAGTAGCACCTAATTTTTCCTGACTCAAAGGCATTTTATCAAAACGTTCAGCAATAAAATCAAAATCAGCTTCGGTACCTTCTTTAATAATAATCTCATTTACCACATTTCCCAAATCGCCTTTAGCATCTTTGCTGTATTTCTTTGCAAGCTCGTAAGATTTGGCAGGTTCTAAACCAACCATACCTTCCAAAGCCGCACCGGCAACAGAATAGCTGCTGTCGTTGATGTTTTTTTCGTAAAGCGATTTGTATTTTGCGTCGCTTGTTTTTGCTAAATAAGATATGGCAGCAGCTTTAGTCCTTCTGTCCTTATCTGTATTGGCAATTTTCTCAATGCCGGCTATGACAGTTTTTTCTTCAGCTATTTTAGAAGCTTCCAGTTTAGTAACCGTACTTCTTCTTAATGGAGCATATTTATCTGTTAAACCCAATGCCAACTCAGGCATGTTCTTTTTTGCAAAATAGTCAAGAGCTTCTTTGCGGTCTAAATAGTTAGGTGCATATTTAATCTGATGTACATAGTTTTCAGCAGTTTTGTTATCTGTTTTAACCCAAAGCATTACTTTGTCTGCATCTACATTTATTAAATCAGGTTGTTGACTGTAATCAAAACTAAATGTCTCTACTTTATTCTCAATCCATACGTTGTGTCTTTTTTTAGTAGTACCGGTATAAACATCTATTGCAATCGGTAAACGGAAAACTTTATCCGTCTTTTGTGTTTGCTCTATAGTTACCAATGCTTTGCCATTTTCGTAAGCGTAGTCAATTTTTACAATCGGGTGGCCGCTTCCATAATACCACTGGTTCCAGAACCAGTTCATATCTCTGCCAGTAACTTCTTCAAATGCCAAACGCAGTAAACCAGCTTCTCCGGCTTTAAACTTATTAGCTGTTAAATAGATGTTCAATGATTTGTAGAATGCGTCATCACCAACAATGGTACGCAGCATATGCAAAATTCTTCCTCCTTTATTATAACTCACGCCATCAAAAACATCTTCTTTGTTAGCATAATGAAAACGAACTAAATCCTTGGCTGCATTTCCTGGGCCTTGTAAATAACCCCGCATATCATCATCGTTGTGATCATCGCCAGCATCTTTACCTTGTTTATATTCGGCCCATAAGGTCTCGCTGTAATTGGCAAAACTCTCGTTAACTGTAATCTGGCTCCAGCTTTCGGCAGTTACCAGGTCACCAAACCAATGGTGAAACAACTCGTGTGCAATAGTGCTTTCCCATCTTACACCGTCAACAAGCTCTCTTGCGTTCTGATAGGCGCTCTCCTGGTGAAGTGTAGCAGTTGTATTTTCCATGGCTCCACTCACATAGTCACGTCCTACAATCTGTGCATATTTCTGCCACGGATAATCAACACCTAATTTGTCAGAAAAGAATTTCATCATTTCAGGCGTATTGCCAAAAATTGTACGGGCAACGGGCGCATATTCCTTCTCTACATAATAGCTTACCTCTTTCCCTTTATACCTGTCTTTAATTATAGAGTATTCACCCACGCCCATAAAAAACAAATAAGGGGCATGAGGCAAATCCATCTTCCAGTAGTCGGTTCTGGTGCCATTTGTGTTGGCTTTCTGGCTTATCATTAAACCATTACTAAGCGTAACATATTTGGATGGCACAGTCATGTAAATCTCCGATGTAGTCTTTTGATTCGGCTTGTCTATTGTTGGCATCCAGGCGCTGTTGGCTTCCGTTTCGCCCTGCGTCCAAATTTGCGTTGGCTTATCTTTATCTTCCCCTTTAGGGTTTACAAAATATAAACCTTTAGCATCGGTAATAGCAGCGCTTCCTACAGCATCTAATTCATCAGGCTTGCTGGTATAATCAATATAGATAGTATAGCTCTCCCCACCTCTGTAACTTCTGTCAAGCTTAATTCTTAACTCCATACCATCGTAATCGTATTTTAGATTTGCTTTTGCAGGTCCCTTAATTAAGGACACTTCTTTAATGTCCATTCCCTTAGCATCAAGCAGCAAAGAATCGGTGCTATAGAAATGCGGCTTTAGCGTTATCCATGCTTTTCCGTACAAGTACGATTTGGCATAATCGAACTTTACATCCAGTTTAGTATGTACCAGGTCATTTATTCTTGGGCTCGATTCCCTTAAAATATTTTTCCAGGAAGTGTCTTTTGGTTCAGCGCCCGGTTGGGCAACCGCAAAAAACGGACCTGCAATCAAAGCAAGTAAAAACAGAATTCTTTTCATATTTATAATTTAGAGTGCAAAAATAAGCGTGGCATGGTTAATGCGCACTTGATTTTTATTTAAATGGTAAAAACAGCTATAAATAAGTATTTTTGACCGGGTTAATTATTATATAAATGAATGCATTTTTTCTGAGATTATGTTTAGTGTTTTTGCTTACTTCGCCGTTGGTACAAGGGCTTTGGGCTCAAAACACCCGATTCGTTTATATACAGACTGAAAACAAGCAACCATTTTATGTTAAAATGGATGCAAAAATTTTAAACTCCTCGGCAACCGGATATATTATTCTGTCTCAACTCAGCGAAACATCAAATCCCCTCACAATCGGCTTTCCACAAAACGAATGGCCCGAACTGAATGTTACAGTCCACGCAAAAGATGCTGCAACAGGTTATCTCCTAAAAAAATCAGAAGATAAAAGTTGGGATTTAATCGATCTTGAATCGGGTGGGATATTAACAACAACCCAAGATTTACCGGCAATAGAAGAAGTAGAGATCGAATCCATTAAGGATGAGTTTGCAAGAGTACTGGCGCAGGTAGTAAATGACCCATCAATAGCCCGGGCTGTAGTTGTAAAAAATACTGTTGATCCAATTGTCATAAAAACGGCAGCACCGACAGTAAAAGAAACTACAGTAACTGAAACTCCTGAACAACAAATCATCAAATCAGAAAAGGATAATTCCGGAATAACTAAGTTGTTGCAGGATAGTACATCATCCGGGTTACTCATATCTTACAAAGATTCAGCCGCTGCAGCAACCGATACAGTAAAAGTTTTTATACCTGTGACTCAGATACAGGAAAGTAACGATAAAACTATTTCAGAAACACCAGCGCCAATTAAGAAAGACTCCCGTTTCATTGATATGGAATTGCAAAACCCAAATCAAAAAATTGATTCAGGGGCGGTTCAAAAGAACGATTTTGTTATTACCGAAAAGAAAGCAGTACTAGTTAACAAGGCAGAACCAGAGCCGGCAACTAAAGACCTCATTGCGAATAACAAGCCAATGATTAATTCTGGTTGTAAAAAAGCAGCATCGCAAAATGATTTTCTGCAACTCCGAAAGAATATGGCTGCCGTAGGTAGTGAACTAGATATGAGAAAGGTCGCAACCAAACAGTTTGTCAAAACTTGTTTCACAACCGATCAAATCAAAAACCTCGGCGTATTATTTATTAATGAGGAGGAGCGTTATAAATTTTATGTAGCTGCTTTCCCCTTTGTTTCAGATACCCAAAACTTCGGCAACATAGAAGATCAGTTGACCAATAACGATTACAAAGCAAGGTTCAAAGCCATGCTAAACCAATAATACAACCCACTTAAAATTATTATGTCCCGTTATTTTATAGAAGTTTCATATAAAGGCACTAATTATTCTGGCTTTCAGGTACAGCCAAATGCAAATTCCATTCAGGCAGAGATAGAAAAGGCTTTGGAAATATTCTATAAACAGCAATTTGCGCTAACCGGTTCTTCCCGTACAGATGCCGGCGTACATGCCCTGCAGAATTTCTTTCACTTTGATACCGATGTTATTATTAAGGACGATGTCTATAACCTAAATGCAATATTGCCCGGCGATATAGTCGTTAAGCGTATGTCTAAGGTAGATAATGAAGCCCATTGCCGCTTCGCTGCGCTTAGTCGGGAGTATCACTATTATATATATCAGGATAAAAACCCCTTTTTACAAGGAACTGCTTACTTCGTTCCCTATCCAGTAGATTTTGATCTTTTGCAGCAAGCGGCTAATGAAATAAAGAGACATACCGACTTCACCAGCTTCGCCAAACGCAATAGCCAGGTAAAAACATTCAACTGTACTATATATACAAGCGAATGGGTGCAGGAAGCAGATTGTGTCATTTACAAGGTAAAAGCCAACCGTTTTCTCCGTGGAATGGTAAAAGGATTAGTAGGAACCATGCTTTTAGTGGGTAAGAAAAAGATAACTATAGAAGAATTCAAAGTTATTATTGAAGCTAAAGACTGCACAAAAGCCGATTTTTCGGTACCTCCAGATGGCTTATTCTTAGCCAAAGTGACTTTTCAATAATTTTTTGCAGGTTCTTTTGGGTGTTTTCTCAAGTATTTCTCAATCAGGTAATAAGTCTCTTTTAGCTTGAAAATCAACTTATTTAGGCTTCAAAATCAGTTTTCAAAAACTTTCTCAAAAAAGATTGATAAAAAATTAAAAACCTGTAACATAGTACAGTGGCTGTTCTACTGTGATATCTACCTGCCGTTTCGGCTATTGTTAATAAGTTAAACACAGATTTATTTTGGCAACAGTTTATACACCCCTATCTTTGCCGTCCGCTTTTGAAAAAAGGCATCAGTTCTTAACAAAATCACACACAAAAAGTATCAACGAAATCAAAACTAATTTCACGAAAATTGAAATTAAATTTGGTGGGTAAACGCTTCGCTCTTACTTTTGCACTCCGAAATAAAAAACGGGCTTTTTCAAAGGAAAAAGCAGCAAAAAAAAGATAGAAAAAAAGCAGAAAAATTTGGGTGATAAAATATAGACCCTTACCTTTGCACTCCCAATTAAAAAAGGGGCAAAAGTATAGTCTTAAAGTTCTTTGAAAGTTTGGAAACAGCAGCAAATAATTAATTGATTATCAAGGTAATGTTAGCGCAAATAATAATACAGAATTTGACGTTAATTTTTCAATGAGA
>JBBKXU010000298.1:0-2969 GCA_037969645.1 Ferruginibacter sp.
GGCAATACAAATGCCGCTGGTATTACACCGTCATCGGGATGGAATATGACGGGTAAGTTTTCGATTAACAGCAATGCTAAATTCAATGCAGGCGCTTATTCCTATATCGTTGGTACTGATATTGAGAGTGACGGTACATTAAACGGTGGCACATCTACATTTACAATGACTTCGGTTACTGGATCATTAACAGGAAGTTCAAACACTGTTTTTAATCATTTTACAATTGGTGCAGCAGCGATAGTTACGGCCAATTCCGATTTTAATATTGCCGGTAACTATACCAATAATGGCAGCTATGACGGTACTTTGGGTAATTTGATAATGACAGGATCTGTTAATGCCACAATTGGCGGTACACCAGTATCTACTGCTTTGTCTCAGCTCATAATTGCCAAAACAGGAGGAGCAACGGTTACCATGGCGGTAAGTATGATTGATGTGTTCATTCTTTATATCCAAAGCGGTACTTTGTTTACGTCTACCTTTGGAATTACACAGGATGTTTCGGGTGGATTTATGATTATTGATGACGGGGCCACCCTTAAACTGGGCGGCACCAATTCCTTACCTGCCTTTAGCGGTTACGGTTTAGACGCCAATAGCAACGTAGATTATGCAGGAGGAAATCAATCCATCGCCAATGCTGCCGTGTACGGAAATCTCCTATTTACAGCCGCTGGAAACAAAACAGCCATTTTATCATTTACCACACTTGGAAATTTTACAATAACTGCGGGCACGTTTACATCTTCTATTACCGTAACACATTATATCGGTGGTAATTGGTTGATGACCGGTGGTACATTCACCAATACAAATATCAGTATTCAACTAAACGGTACGGCTAATCAAACCATTAGCAGTACCGGAGCATTTAGGAATCTGATTATCAATAAGACTTCAGGGCTGGCTAGTTTGGCTTCCAATATTACCGTAAGCAATATTTTGACATTAACAGCTGGTAAAATATCGGTGATGGGATATGATCTTACCGTTCCAACTGCAGGTACAATAGCAGGAATAACATCTTCTAAATATGTAATTGCTGAAGGCGCAGGGTCGTTGATTATGCAGGTTGCTTCAAACGGCAGTAAAACATTCCCGGTAGGTACTACGGCAAATTATGTACCCGCCACTATAGCATTAACAGCTGGTTCAACAACCGATAATTTCCGGGTGCGGGTGCAGAATTATGTTGTGAGTAAAGGAACCAGCGGCAATGTGCTAACCCATTTTGCGGTAAACAATACCTGGTTTATTACCGAGGAAATAACAGGCGGGTCAGACGCTACAGTTACTTTGCAATGGCCTGCAGTACTTGAACTTTTAGGGTTTACGGGCATTCAGGCTCGTGTAAGCCAGTCCAGCGGATCTTTTTATCAATTTGGTCCACCGTCGCCAGCGGCAGGGGCAAATCCTTATACCTCAAATAAACCAAACGTTACAACCTTCTTCGCATTTGCGGTATTAAATAATATGGTTGTTTTAGATGTGAGTTGGTTAAAATTAACAGGTGAAAATAAATCGGGAGATAATCATATTAACTGGGAGGTTGCCAATGAACGGCCGAACAATAATTATGTAGTTGAGTATGCTGCAAATGGTAGCAATTTTTCAGCCATTGGCAATGTTACAGGGAAAGGCAGTTTTGCTTCATCTAATGCTTATAAATTTATTCATAAAAATGTAACGGGAGCAGTAAGCTACTATCGTATTAAACAAATTGATGCTGATGGCAGTTATACTTATTCGCCAATAATTAAAATTACCGGCTCTGCTGTACAGATAAATGATATCAGCATTGTGCCTAATCCGGTGGTAACTAATACCAGTTTGGTTTTCCGCACTTCGGAAGCAGCAAAAATAAGCCTTAGTATAATTGATGCCGCAGGTAAAAAAATGAGTGAGCAGCAGGTAAATGTACAAAGCGGTACTAATACCATTCCATTAGATTTCAGCAGTTTTAGTGCGGGTATCTATTTTGTACATTTGGTAGATGAGAACAATACAAAGCAGGTAATAAAAGTATTAAAAAGATAGGCGGCGTATAATTTAAAAAGCCCTTAAAATAATTTTACAGGGCTTTTTTATAATCTATATTTTCTCTAGATTTTCCCGGGTTAATTCGTTAATGGTATCGCCGGTATTTAAAGTAGATGCCGGTTCAAACAAAAGTACATGCACTTCTTCGGGTGCCACGGGTTTGTGCTCTACACCATGCGGAACAACTAGGAATTCGCCCTCGTTTATTTCAACGGTTTTTTCCCTGAGTTCCATGATGAGTTTGCCTTTTATTACCAGAAAAAGTTCGTCTTCAACATCATGTTTATGCCAGATAAATTCGCCTTTTAATTTTGCCAGTTTAACATGCTGGTTGTTGAGTTCACCAACAATTTTGGGGTTGTAATAGTCGCTGAACAATGCAAGTTTTTCGGCAATGTTTACTTTTTCCATTTTATTTATTTGGGGCTAGGGATAATAGTTTTTGATGCAGTACAAGAATCTGAGGTAAAAGCATTTCCTGCTCATCATTTTTAATAACAAAATCGCAGAGCTTCATTTTTATAGTATCGTTCATTTGTTTATCCATTCGTGCAATCACTTCTTCACGGCTTACGCCATCACGATGCATAGTACGAAGTATGCGTAGTGGGGCAGGGGCGGTAACGCCAATAACATAATCTAGATTTTGTTGGGCACCGCTTTCAAAAATAAGCGCAGCTTCTTTTAAGGTGTAAGCAGTAGTCTGCATCTGCATCCAGTTTTCTGCATCTTTTATGGTGGCCGGGTGAATGAGTTTGTTTAATTTTTCTAATTTTTCTGCATCATTAAAAACTATATCGGCAAGTTGTTTTCTATTTAACAAACCATTGCTATAAATAGATTCTCCAAACTCATTTTGCAGTTGCCGTTTTAATTCCTCGTCTTCATTCATTAGTCTTTTGGCGGCATCGTCGGCATAATAC
>JBBKXU010000299.1:0-4007 GCA_037969645.1 Ferruginibacter sp.
GATGTAGATAGAATTGTGATTATGGGCGGCAGCGCCGGCGGTCATTTAGCGTTAATGGGAGGTTTGCTGGCAAACGATCAACGCTTTGATACCAACTGCCCTGGCGTTGAGAATATTAAAGTTGCTGCAATTATAAATAAATATGGCATAACCGATGTTTGGGATTGGGGTAATGGTGCAGTTATAAAAAGTAAATCGGCACGGAACTGGTTAGGCAGTAAAGCTGATGATAAGAAATTTGCCGCTTCGGTTTCTCCTATTACTTATGTAACAAAAGACAGTCCGCCGGTATTTATTGTGCATGGCGATGCGGATCCGGTAGTGCCTTATCAGCAATCAGTGGATTTGCATAAAAAATTAGTTGCGGCCGGTGTAAAAACAGAGTTTATAACTGTGGCAGGTGGCCAACATGGCAAGTTTGAAAAAGAAAAGAACAGTGAGGTCAACAAGGCTATCATAACATTTATAAAATCAATTAAGGGGTTCGATACAAAATAATTTGAGTAAAAAAAAGACATACAAATCCATTATCCTTCTAGCCGTTTATATGTTGATGATGAATACCATATCAGCAACGGTGTATACCGTTTCAACCAAGGCAAATTTAATTAGCCGTATGACCGCCGCACTGCCTGGCGATACTGTAGTGGTAAGCAATGGGACTTATGATTGGGGGCAGGTAAATTTTATCAACAATAACGGTACGTCAACTTCAGCCTGGATTGTATTAAAATCACAAACCCCGGGCTTTGTTAAATTTACAGGTACCACTTATTTTCAGTTTAAAGGTACTCGTGTAGAATTAAACGGCTTCGATTTTGAGAGCGGCAGTGCAGGTACAAATCCCATTATCAGTTTCAGATATAATTCAAGCAATCTTTCTACTTATTGCAGGGTTACCAATATGCTGTTTGATAATTATAACACCTATTCGGTTGACAGTACCACCGAAAACGAATGGGTTGGTATGTACGGGACCAATAACCGTTTAGATCACTGCAGTTTCATCAATAAGTATAATGCAAGGGCAACAGTGGTTGTGTGGTACAGCAGTACTACTTATCCGGCACCAGCCATATCAACTTATCACCGCATAGATTCAAATTATTTTAAAGGCCGCAGTTTTATGGGTGCCAATGGCGGTGAAACGATCCGTATAGGCGATAGTAATTCATCACGTACAGATGGCTTTAATAATATTGAGTACAATTTATTTGAAGATTGTATACAAGAAGAACCGGAAATTATTTCTAATAAATCTGATTTTAATGTTTACCGGTATAACACATTTAAAAACTGCAATGGTGGTTTAACTTTAAGGCATGGTCGTTATTGCGATGTGTATGCAAATTTTTTCATTGTTGATAATCCTGCCCGAACAAGATCCTATGGTGTAAGAGTAATAGATAAAGGGCACAGCGTATTCAATAATTACTTTGAAGGATTGCTGGGTAACAAAAACAGTTTAACATCATTACGTGCACCCATCAATCTTTACAACGGCCGCACCACGGTAATTGACTCAGCCGATGCAACCAAGGCCAGTGGCTACTTCCCGGCCGAAGATGCCATCGTTGCTTTTAATACTATTGTAAACTGCAGCGGGGGTGCCGGTATTGTGTTGGGCTATAGAGATGGTGGCAGTAATACATTTCAGCCTCAGGGAATTGTAATTGCTAATAATTTAATTAAGATGACTACCGGTCAGGCGGCATTAAAAGAAGCTGCCAATACAACGCTTACATATTCTGCAGCCGGTAATATGTATAATGCGCCCAATGGATTAGGCATTACACCAACAACTGGTTTTGCAAATACAACCTTAACTTTTGGTGCAAGAACAAATCGCATTTTGGTTGCGCCTGCAGTAGTGCAGGACGCAGCAGTTAACACGGCCGCTTATATTTCTTTATTAGGAAGTGCCGATGCTCAAAGCCAGGCACGCAGTGCAGTTTATGATGTGGGTGCCGACGAATTAAATGGTACTGGTTCAGTTATTACCTATCCACTTGATTCTTCACAGGTTGGTGCTATTCGTACTGCAACTATTGTACCTGTTAAGCTGGTTGATTTCTACGTTTCTGCAGTAAACGGTACCGCAAAACTTGGTTGGATTGTAAGCAATGAAGTAAATGTAAAAGAGTATATAGTAGAGAAAAGTACAGATGGCGTTGGTTTTTCTAACACTGCCGCGGTGCAGGTAATTGCATCAACTGCTGGCAACACATCATATAGTTATCAGGATAAAAATTTGCAAAACGGAAAATATTTTTATCGAATAAAAACAGTTGACTATGACGGCGCTTTTCAGTATTCGCAAGTAAAGTTTGTTAGCATAGGTAATACAAAAGCAATGACTGTATTTCCTAATCCTGCAAGTGGAATAATTAACGTGCAGGTGAATAGCGGCATCAATTCGGCTACCGAAATACGCTTAGTTGACGTATCGGGTAAGGTTGTAAAACGTATAACAGTAACAACTGTTAACACGGCTGTTCCGCTTGGCGGAATTTCGAAAGGAGTGTATACAGTTGAGCTGTATCAAAATAAAAAAATGATATCATCAAATTCATGTATTGTTCAATAATTGAAGAAAATAATTACCATATCGGCGTTTTTATTACTCATTGTATTTCCATTGGCGATACAAGCGCAGCCAGTTACGCTGAATGCTGATGGGCCGGGCAGTACCTACGAATTAATTAACAGTGTGCTGGCACCGGGGTATGATGTAGTTGAACATCCTGAATGTGTGCACCCCGGTTTTGGCAGGCATATTGCCGAAGTTTGGGATGCAGAATTAGGTGCCTACGTTTTTGAATTTTACAGTCATGTACTCGAAGACAATGACCGCTGTATCAATTTCGACAGACAGCGGGTTGAAATAAAAACTTACGATCAATCGCCTGCCAATTTAAAAGGTACCCTTGGCGAAACCATTACATACAAGTGGAGATTTAAACTGGCAGCAGGTTTTCAACCATCTACCAGTTTTACGCATATTCACCAGATAAAGCCTGTAAATGGCGATGACGGTAATCCGCTCTTTACTTTAACGCCCCGCAAAGGAACGCCCAATAAAATGGAGCTGATACATAACAATGTTACCAAAGTGGCCATTGTTAATTTGTCGCTGTTTGATAATGTATGGGTAGAAGCGACTCAGATTATTAAAGTGGGCGCAAACGGAACTTATTCAATGGATATAAGAAGGGTTAGCGATAATGTGTCTATCCTCAGCTATTCCAATTCAGATATCATGACCATTCGCCCCGATAATGATTTCATTAGACCTAAGTGGGGCATTTACCGTAGTTTAAATAACTCAGTTAATTTAAGAGATGACAGTATCCGGTTTAATGCCTTCAGTATAGAAGAGCTAGCGGTGGTTTTACCAATAAAGCTGGTATCGTTTAATGCAACACAACAGGGCAGCGGCGTAGAAATCAAATGGACAACTGCCTCAGAAATTAATTCAAAATCTTTTGTTGTAGAAAGATCAACTGATGGAATTAGTTATATATCTATTGCCACAGTTAACGCTGCCGGAAACAGTAATACAACTAAAACCTATCAGGTAAAAGATCCGCAACCAGCTGGCGGTAAAAATTATTACCGCTTAAAGCAAATAGATAATAACGGAGCGTTTACCAACTCAACTGTGGCATATTTATTTGTGAAAGAAGATAAAGCCACACAGCTTTTTATTTATCCAAATCCGGTTAAAGACAGGGTTCAAATCAGTTTAGCCAACGGGCAAGGCAGGTTTGAAACAATGGTAACTAACAGTGTTGGCGAAAAGGTATTTAACGGAGGCGGATCGGTTACAAAAATAAATGATGATTTAAATAGTAATATTTCGAAACTAAAATCCGGTGTTTATTTTATCAGTCTTTTTAATGGCGAACAGAGTTTTAGAAGCCTGTTTGTTAAAAACTGATTGCCAGGATTTACGAAAGAGAATAAAAATACTGTTCATATTTAAATCTCAATATCCTATATAAAGA
>JBBKXU010000300.1:0-7161 GCA_037969645.1 Ferruginibacter sp.
GCTGAAGATCCAACAACCATATCAGCACCCAGATCAATAAGTTTTTTAAAGTTTTCTGCTATGCAGGATAATGGACTAACCTTTGGCATTTATCAATATTTGCAGAATTTGGGTTTTAGGTTTTACCTAACTGGCTCTAATTGGGAAATTATTCCTAACCTGGCATCACCGTATAAAAAAACGGACTGTCTGTTCAAGACTGATTTTAAATACAATAATTGGTTCATCAGCGGAGGTTATGGCCGGTGGATAATGGATAACAATAGTGATTTTGGTTGGGATTCGTATCCCGGTGAAAACGGACATAACTGGTCTTTGTATCGCCGCCGCAATGGGATGGGTGGCCAGTACCAGTTTGAGGGGCATAAGCCAGATATAATTACAGGAAGTAGTTCTGCGATCTGGCAAAACAATCCCTGTTATGTTGCCAGTTTTAATGGGTCTCGGGCGGTTGTCGGCAATTCGGTACCTGATGTAAATAGTCAGGCAGGCGTACAATTATGGGCATCTATACTTGAACAAAAATTTACCAACTATAGAAACACGATTTTTGGTAATCCAAATTATTATTTAAATCATATTCGAAATTTTAATTTTGTAGGCCGGCATTTGGGCGTAGAGGTAACAGATGGCGCTCATTGGGGTAATACTAAGGATAATTGCTCAAGCAATGGCTATGGCAGCGAAAGTGATCAAAGTATAACACTCGCCAGCAATACAGCTCAGATCATTGGCGCAAAATATCCAAGTCTGCGTTATCAGGTATATGCATATTCTACTCATGCAGATGTACCAGCTGAAAACATTGAAATAAATGAGAAACTGGATATTCAATTAGTCCCTACCGTATATCAAAATTTAACAAGCACCAATGGGTTGCGTAATCGTTGGCACAAGCGAACCAAGAATCTTTCAGAATATAATTATTTGAATTTATCGGGCTGGAGCGGTGAAACACCTGCCTTCGATTTAAGCGAATTTAAAACCACACTGCAAATTGCCCGGGATAAAAAAACACAGGGTTTGATGTGGGAAACCTCACCGGCCAAATTTGCGAGTCTCCCTTTTTTATTGGCAGCTAACTTAAAATTAAATAACAACATTTCAGTAGACAGTACCTTAACTGAATTTTGTAATAATATGTTTGGAGCAGCAGCTAAAGATATTTATGCGCTTTTTAGTTTATGGACCGATAATAAAAAACTGGCTGGTGGCATTTCAAACATGTATAAAATGCAACTCTACTATCAAATGCTTAAGGAAGCAGATAAAAAAATTGCACAGGAGCCCGAAATAGTCAAAGAAAGATTGCGTGAGTTAAAAGCGTATCTGCACTATATGTCGCTTTATTATGATTGGGCAGGAGACCAGCGTCCTGCAAACTTAAAATTAGAAAAAGCAGCGAGGCTTTGTATATATCTTGCCAAAACAAATAAACTGCAACTTGTAAATAGTTATTATCTTATTTCAATTATAGCCAGAGCCTCGGCCACCAACAGTGATTTTTATTTAAAATACAATTATGTAAATGGTACGGCTTATCAAAATGGTAACCTGCCTTTAATTACCGCTGCAGAAATTGAAACCGATTTCCTGAACGACCAAACGAAACTTGGTAACACTATTAATAAGTATGCATTTGAGTTGGATGATGTTATTGCCGGCAAAATTGATGCAGCAGGTTTAATGCCGTTAAAAGAAATAAATTTACATCTTGGTTACACTAGCGGTATGCAATTTTATAACAACGCAACCTACTTTATTAAAGCGCCTGCAGCCGGTAGTTTTACTATAAACTATAATCCAATATTTGGGATGACCGACAAAGGTTATATAAACTTCACTGTGGAATCAATCGGCGACGCGTTGGAAATAATTGAAGATTTTTCGTTGAATAATAATGCTAAAGCTGGTACGCTAACTATCAAAATTCCAAGAGCAGGTAATTACAAGTTAACCATGTCTTCAAAATTTAAATCCAGTGTTACCCTTTCAATTACAACTAATAAGAATATATTTTATAAGCGAGGCCAATTTTTGGGCAATGCTACAGAAGGGTATTACGACGATAAGGAAAGGCCTGGCCATTTTTACATACCTCCCGGCATTGATAAAGTGTATTTTAGCCTGGGTAATAGTAATGATGCCGGCAAAGGTTTTAAAACAGCAGAGCATATTAATAAAGCATTTAGTATACTTGATCACAACGGAAAAAAATTGATAGCACGATTAGTAACCCCCAACGATTCTGCTCTTTTTTATATTGATATTCCACGTGAGGCAGGCGGAAAATTCTGCCGAATCACCAGAGTAACTCATTTCTACAGCCTCACATTTACCAACATCAACAATTTTTTGTGGTATGCCGAGCCAAAACCACAGCCTTGCGCTAATGCCGATTTTACAATAACATCGGTTAACAGAGACGGAAATTGCATCACTCGATTAACGGCAGTAGCTAAAACTGGTGATTTTGAATGGGCTGTAACCGACATGGGCAAAACCTATACTTATAGTAATCAACGTGTTATTGAGTTACCTACTTACAGTTCGCAGGAAGCTGCGGTTACTTTATCTAACGGTGCGAATTGTACTGTTACCAAAAAGGTTGGCAATGATGAAAAATTTATAAAGGCAAAACAGGCTTGTGTCTATGGCGAAACAACGATTGTTCCGGTTGTTTATCCTAACCCCTCAACAGGCATATTTAAATGTATGCAAAATGGCAGCGAACTTATTGCAAACCAGGTGTTTATATTAAATAGCCAAGCTGTGATTGTGGCAGTATTCAATAATGCGAAGCAGTTTAATATATCTAACCTGCCGGCAGGAATGTATTGGTACAAAATGCTGGTTAAGGAGGAGGTTTTTACCGGAAAATTGTTAAAGCTTTAAGATTTAGGCTAAAAAGCATATTCCAACTAAAATTTGTTACTTTTGCCCCCCAAAGTCAGGCCCTGTGCCTGACTACTCATTTTAGTATTTATGAGCCTGAAGGATAATATAGACATGCAGCGTTTGCCAAACCACATTGCCATCATTATGGATGGTAATGGAAGATGGGCAAAAGAAAAAGGTGAAGACCGGTTATTTGGTCATTTACACGGGGTGGAAAGTGTGCGGAATATTGTTGAAGGCGCCGCTGAATTAGGCATAAAACACCTTACCCTTTATGCATTTAGTACCGAAAATTGGGACCGCCCCGAATACGAGGTATCGGGGCTGATGGAGTTGTTGGTTGAAACCATACATAATGAAGTACCAACGCTTAATAAAAACAATATAAGACTACATGTTATTGGTGATGTAAATATGCTGCCCGAAGCCGCTAAAAATGAATTGAACCAGGCATTGAATGAAACCAGCACAAACACCGGGCTTAATTTAATAATGGCACTCAGTTACAGTAGCCGCTGGGAAATTGTAGAGGCAGTAAAGCAAATTGCAGAAGATGTACGAGCCGGAAAATTATTGGCTGCTGATATAAGTCAGGATACGGTGCAGCAGCATCTTTCAACCAAAAATTTTCCCGATCCGGAGTTGATGATAAGAACCAGTGGGGAATACCGGATTAGTAATTTTTTACTGTATCAGTTGGCCTATGCCGAGTTGCATTTTACTAATACACTTTGGCCCGATTTCAGGAAAGAAAATCTGTATTCGGCCATTCTTGATTTTCAGGGCCGTGAACGTCGCTTTGGCAAGACAGGAGAGCAGATAAAAGATGAGGAAACTACCCCGTAAAAAGCAGGTTAACTGCCAGATAGGTAAAGTTTATATTGCGTTTTGCAGTTGTGTTAAATGATTTAAGAGGAGGTTAACAAATAGTTATAATTATTGGGCTTAATTTGCCGCACGTTAAAAACAAATTGATGCAGAGGATTTACAAAGGAATTTTTATTGTCGCTACCCTTATACTAAGCAGCCAGATTGTATTTGCACAGCCTGTTTCTGTAAATCCGGAGTTGGAAGCAATATTCACTTCAAAAATACCAAAGGAATACACCATAGCCGATATTACCGTTACAGGCACCAAGTCGTTTGATGCGGCGCTTATCATTTCTATTTCGGGCCTTGCAGTTGGCGATAAGGTAATGATACCCGGTACCGATGTTTTTGGCAAAGCTATTTCCAAATTATGGCGTCAAAGCCTTATTTCTGATATCGAAATTTATTTCACCAAATTAGAAGGAAAGGATTTATACATTGAATTTGCCATTACCGAAAGGCCACGTTTAGCCAGTTTAAAATTTGAAGGCATAAAAAAAGGCGAAAAGGATGATTTGGAACCTAAACTATTTTTGGTGAAAGACAGGGTTTTAACCGAGAATATGAAGCTTAGCGCTGTAGAAGCTATCCGTAAATTTTATTATGGCAAAGCATTTCGCAATGTAGATATACAATTAAGAGAAGAGCCAGCAACAAATTTGGCAAATGCAGTAAATCTCACCTTTGTTATCAAAAAAGGAAGTAAAGTAAAAGTAAACTCTGTCAATTTCAGCGGTAATGAAAGTGTTGCCAATCAAAAGCTGAAAAAACAAATGAAGGGCACTAAGGAAATGAATCGTATTACTTTGTTTCCGGTGGTCGTAAAAAATCCTTTTGGTGATACAACTACTCGCCCAAAATTTATGGATTATATTAATGATGTAGGTTTCATGTCTATTACAAAAACCAGGGATTACGTTGATCCTTACTTCCGAATAAGAGGTTTCAGCGGAGCTAAATTCAACGAAGAAAAATATACAGAAGACAAAGAGAGTATTTTGGACTATTATAACTCCATGGGTTACAGAAATGCAGTTATTTTGAAGGATACCCCGATAATAGATGAACGTAATAATATAAATCTTTTTATTAAGGTAGATGAGGGCAGACAGTTTCGCTTTGGCGATATTGTATGGCGGGGTAATACCAAGTACACCGATTCGGTACTCAATTTAATTCTTGGTATTAATAAGGGAGATATTTATAATCTGGAAGTATTAAACAAACGACTGGGCAAACAATTATCTCCCGAAGGGGCAGATATAGGAAGTTTGTACATGGATGATGGTTATTTATTTTTTCAGGTAGATGCAGTGGAAACAGCTGTTTATAATGACACTATTGATTTTGAATTAAGAATGCGTGAAGGCCCTCAGGCTGTTTATGGCAACATTACTATTTCGGGCAATAAAAAAACCAAAGATTATGTAATACGCCGTGAGTTACGTACCATTCCCGGCGAAAAATTCAGTCGTCAGGATGTAATACGTACCCAGCGTGAATTAGGACAGCTTGGTTTTATAGATGCAGAAAAAATTAACCCGCAAGTAGTGCCCAATGCGGAGAACGGAACGGTTGATATTAACTGGGCTATTGAAGAAAAATCGGGCGATCAGTTGGAACTGTCGGCAGGTTTTGGCGGCGGTATTGGTTTAACAGGTACGCTGGGTGTTTCCTTTAATAATTTCTCTATAAAAAATATTACTAAAAGGTCAACCTGGGATCCATTGCCGTCTGGCGACGGGCAAAAACTGAGCGCCAGAATTCAATCGAATGGTAAAGCTTTCCGGTCTTATAACTTTTCGTTTACCGAGCCTTGGTTGGGGGGTAAAAAACGTAACTCGTTTACCATTGGTTATTCCAATACCAAATATGCCAATGCGTTTGATAATTTTGGCAGCTACTGTAAATCATGTGGCGATACGTCTTTTGTAAAAACAGCCAGCTTTAATATTTCATTGGGAAAGCAGTTAAAATGGCCGGATGACTATTTTAACCTGATTTACTCTTTGAATGTGCAGCGATACAAACTGAAGAATTACGACAATATATTTCAGGGAATACGTAATGGAACCTCTACCAATATCAGTTTAAAAATTGCATTGGTACGTAATTCAACTTTCCCTAGTCCGATATTTCCGACAGGAGGTTCAAATTTCTTTTTGAGTGGTCAGTTTACGCTACCTTATTCTTTAATGGGCATTACTTCTGGCGCAGCCAATGATTATAAACTGCCCGAATTTCACAAATGGCGGATGAATGCGGAATGGTATGTGCCTATTGGTATGGCAAGGGGTGAGGATAAGAATAAGCAGTTTGTTTTAAAAATTGCGGCTAAATACGGCTTTATTGGCAGGTATAATAAGGATCTGGGTATTTCTCCGTTCGAACGTTTTCAATTGGGAGACGCAGGTTTAAGTAATAATTTTGCCCTTTTAGGTTACGATATTATTGCCCATCGTGGATACCCGGTTTATGATAAAACAAACCCTCGTATTAACCCTGATGGTATAACG
Source organism: Ferruginibacter sp. (assembly GCA_037969645.1). Taxonomy (GTDB): domain Bacteria; phylum Bacteroidota; class Bacteroidia; order Chitinophagales; family Chitinophagaceae; genus Ferruginibacter. The sequence goes on from JBBKXU010000300.1 coordinate 6,285, forward strand.
CCATCGCAGTTTTTTACCATTTTTAATAAATATACTATGGAGCTGCGTTATCCGTTCAGCACTAGCGCATCAAGTACTATTTACGGTTTGGCATTTTTTGAAGCAGCAAATGGTTGGTACGATTTTAAATCTTATGATCCTTTTAAATTACGACGCTCAGCAGGTGTTGGCTTACGCTTCTTCCTGCCTATGTTTGGTTTGCTTGGATTTGATTACGGCATAGGTTTTGACAGATATACTAATACAAGTGGAATAAAAGGTGCGGCTAAGTTTACATTTATGTTAGGTCAGGAACCGGAATAAGATTTTAGATCGTTTAGTATTATCTTAATCTGAAAAAATTAAATATACACACATGAAAAAGCTTTTAATTGTTGCCACCTGTTTCTTATTGCTTGGCACCGTTGCTAATGCACAGCGTTATGCAGTTATAGATTCAAAATATATTCTGGATAAATTACCGGAGTATAAAGATGCTCAAAATATGCTTGACCAATTTAGCGAACAATGGCAGCAGGAAATTGACCAGAAGCAGGCATTAATGGATAAAATGTTTAAGGATTATGATGCTGAGCGGGTAATGCTGAGCGATGTACTTAAAAAGAAAAGAGAAGACGAATTATATAATAAAGAAAAAGAGTTACGTGACTTGCAAAAGAAACGTTTTGGTTTTGAAGGAGACCTGTTTAAAAAAAGACAGGAGCTTATAAAACCCATACAGGACAGGGTTTACAATGCGGTACAAAAACTGGCAGTGGATAAACAATATGACTTTATTTTAGATAAAAGTGAAGGAATTACCGTTATCTTTGCCGACCCAAAACTGGATAAGAGCGCAGATGTTATCCGGAACCTGGGTGTTAAATAAAGTATAATT
>JBBKXU010000301.1:0-17392 GCA_037969645.1 Ferruginibacter sp.
AACCGGCGTTTCCGGAGTAGGGGCATCAACTGCGAGGATGATGTTATCCTCATTAAAACCGGAAGAAGTTAGTTTAGCCATTGTTCAAGGCAACGTTAAACAGCTTGAAAGCGTCAAAGGAATAGGAAAAAAGACTGCCGAAAGGCTGGTTTTGGAATTAAAAGATAAATTGGGCAAAAATGCATCAGACGCAAATCTTTCCATGCAGTTGGGCAATAGTTTGGAACAGGATGCGTTAAATGCTTTAACTGCTCTCGGAATTTCAAGATCACAGGCAGAAAAAGCTATCCAATCTATTATCCGTGCCGAACCAACCGTATCGCAATTAGAAGACTTAATTAAAAAAGCCCTTAAAGCCATTTGAAGAGAACGCTACGTTAATTGATTTACCGGATGTTGCTTATAAGAACAAAAATTTTTGGACTAATTGGCTGTGTTGTATTGGCGGTAACGCTTCTTGTACTCCAAACGAATACTGCAAACGCCAATCCTTATCACTACAACTTTATTATTAATGTAGGTGATACTACTGTGCCTAATTATGGCGACAGTTTACACTATCCTATCAAAGACAGAAGAGGTGACTTTGTTTCCAGCGGAACCAGAAGCACTTTTGATTTCAACAGACCTCCCAATATACAAGACTCGGTTGTGTACGACCCCAAAACACGCCGTTATATTGTTTACGAAAAAATAGGAACAAGGTATTACCGTACCACTACGTCTTACAGTTTTGACGAGTATTGGAAAATACGTGACCGACAAATTGAAACGGAGTACTTTAAAAAACGCTCTAATTTGATGAGCATTCTTAACAGAGGTACCATCAAACCGAAATTATCTTTGTACGATAATTTATTTAACCGCCTTTTTGGCAACGGTAAAATAAATATTACCCCGCAGGGTAATGTGGACTTAACTGCAGGTTACCTTGGACAAAATATTAAAAACCCAACCCTGCCCGAAAGGGCCCGTAAAAACGGCGGTTTCGATTTTGACATGAATGCCCAGGTAAATGTGAATGCAGATATTGGCGGTAAATTAAAATTCCCGATTAACTATAATACTTTAGCCAATTTTGGGCAGGATAACCAGCTTAAGCTTGATTATACCGGCCTTGATGATGAAATTATTAAGCGTTTTGAACTGGGAAACGTTTCGTTCCCGAGCCGGAGTACGCTTATACCTGGTGCCCAGCAACTGTTTGGTATAAAAACCACAGCACAATTTGGTAAATTGTTTGTTACCGGCGTAATAGCTAATCAAAAATCGCAGCGGCAATCGGCTAATTTGGCCGGTGGTACAGCGTCGCAGTTATTTGAGGTAAAAGCCGATGAATATGAAGAGAACAGGCATTTTTTATTAGCACAGTATTTTAGAGAGAATTATAATAAAGTAATGGGCAAACTGCCTGCCGTAACCGCTCCTGTACAAATCTTAAGGATGGAAGTTTGGGTTACCAACCGTAACGGTACAACTACCGAAACAAGGGACATAGTTGGTTTGGCCGCCTTAGGCGAAAGTGGAGGTGCCACATCATCTATCCCAAGCAATGGCAGTAACCCGTTGTATTCAACAATTATTTCAAACCCAGGTAACAGAAACCCATCTACAGTATTTAATAACTTATTAGGATTGGGTTTAAGTCCGGTGCAAGATTTTGAAAAAACATTTGCCCGTAAATTAGATTCAACTCAGTATATATACAATCGTCAGGTAGGTTTTATTTCTTTAAGCCAGCCATTACAAACCGATGAAGTATTAGCGGTTGCCTATCAATATTCGCATAACGGAAAAATTTACCAGGTAGGTGAATTTTCGCAGGACCTGCCACCCGACAGTGCCCAGGCCACACAAAAAATATTATTCTTAAAATTATTAAAAGCCACATCGCAGCGCCCCACATTACCCATCTGGCATCTGATGATGAAGAATGTATATGCCATTGGTTATGGTACATTAACATCTACAGATTTTAAACTGGATGTGTTATACCAGGAGCCGGGGCTTGGATGGAAACGTTATGTGCCTTTTGGAAATAAAAACCAAGGCACACCCATCATTTCACTCATCAATGTGGACAGGTTAAATAACCAGCTTGATCCCCAGCCGGATGGTGTGTTTGACTACGTGGAAGGTTTTACCGTTTATTCACAATACAGCCGGATAATGTTTCCGGTACTAGAGCCCTTTGGGCGTTATTTGGCCGCACGTATTTATACTGATACGAGTGCCGTTCCCAATATTAAAGACAGTTTGTTTTATGCCCTGTACGATTCTATAAAAGCGGTGGCCCAACAGTTTCCAAACCTTAACCGCTTTGTGCTAAAGGGCTCGGCAAAAATATCGGGCTCGGCCGATATCAGCATTGGTTACAATATTCCACGGGGTTCGGTATCTGTATCGGCCGGAGGCAGAATTTTACTGGAAGGTATTGATTACGATATTAATTACGATTTGGGTACCATTAAAATAACCAATTCGGCCATTATAAATTCGGGTATACCTGTGCAGGTTAATTATGAAAATAATGCCTCGTTTGGCTTGCAGCAACGAAGTTATATGGGTCTTCGATTCGATTATCTTGCTAAAAACACAGCTAAAGAACAACTGTCTATAGGTGGTACAGTGGTGCGATTAAGCGAAAGGCCTTTCTTTAGTAAAGTAAGTTACGATAACAGTACAAACGGAGGTACCAATGAACCCATACGTAACTCGATGTACGGCTTAGATGTAAATTACCGGAAAGATGTTCCCAGGCTTACTAAAATTTTAGACAAGCTGCCGTTTTATAAAACCACGGCGCCATCTACCATTAATGTTTTTGCTGAAGGAGCATTTTTAAAACCCGGCCATGCGCCGCAGATAGGGAAGGGCTCAAAAGGGATTATCAATATTGATGATTTTGACGGAACACAGTCGGGTTACGACATGCGTTTTCCGCCAATAAGCTGGGCACTGGCTTCTCCGCCGTTTAAAGCAACCGATAGGGCAGGAAATATACTGTTCCCCGAAGCTGAATTAAACGACGATATAGCTTCTGGCAAGAATAGGGCAAAAATAGCCTGGTACCAGATTGAACCAACATTGCAACAATACAAAGGACCAAATAATCCTTTCTCAAATAATGCCACGGAGTTAAGCGATCCAAGAGTAAGACAGGTATATCAAAAAGAGATATTTCCGCAACGTACAACGGGTTTTGGAGAAAGTTTGTTAACCACTTTTGATATGGCTTATTATCCAACTGATAAAGGACCATACAATTATGATGCAGCTGCGGGCAGTGTAGCCGCTAACGGAAAGTTATTAAATCCTAGAACTAGATGGGGTGGTTTAATGCGTGCCATTGACCAGCCTGATTTTGAAACCGCCAATATCGAGTTTATTGAATTTTGGTTGCAGGACCCTTTTGTTTTGAACCCAACTTCTGCCGGAGGTAAATTATATTTTAACCTCGGTAATATATCTGAAGATATTTTAAAAGACGGTAAGCGTTTTTACGAAAACGGTTTACCAACACCTAATGCGCCATCGCCGGTTGATAATTCAAACTGGGGCAGGGTGCCAACCAATCCGGTGCAGGTAACCAATGCTTTCAGCAACGATCCCAACGATCGTAAATATCAAGATCTTGGTTTCGATGGTTTAGATGATACAGCTGAAGTTTCGAAGCGTTCAGCTTATTTGGCTCAGTTGGCTACCAATTTTGGCACTGGTTCGGCAGCTTATCAGCAGGCGCTAGCCGATCCATCAAACGATAATTACCATTATTACCGTGGCGATGATTTAGATCAGCAGGGAATTGGTATTTTGGGTCGCTATAAAAGATTTAATAATCCCGAGGGCAATTCGCCTGTGGCAAATTCTGGTTCTACTTTTTCATCTGCAGCAACTTTATATCCCGATGCTGAAGATTTAAACAGAGATAATACATTGAACCAAACGGAAGAGTATTTTCAATATATAGTTGATATTAAACCGCCAAGCCAGTTGGAAATGTCGATTGGTACCAACTATATAGTGGATAAAAAAGTTGTTTCCATTAATCCGCCAAACAGTGTTGGGCGTAACGAAACATGGTATCAGTTCCGAATCCCAATTGGTCAGTACGACCGAAAAATTGGTAATATCCCCGATTTTAAATCAATCAGATTTATCAGGATGTTTATGACTGATTTTGTTGACAGCACGGTGCTGCGTTTTGGCGAACTTCAGTTTACACGTAACGTTTGGCGTAAGTTTAATTATAAAATTGATACTTCTGGAATTTACACACAATTGCCTCCAGGCAGTCCTACCGTGTTTAACCAGGGTGCTGTTAATATTGAGGAGAACGATAAGCGTACACCATTACCTTACCGTACGCCAACCGAAATTGAAAGAGTGCAAACCTTAAGTAATAATGGTGTTAACCTGTTGCAAAATGAGCAGGCGCTTACTTTGCAGTTTTGCAATTTGGCTAAAAACGATGCAAGGGCTGTACAGCAAACTTTTGCCAATAGAGATCTTCGTCAGTTCCGTAAAATGCAGATGTATATTCATGCCGAGGAAAATAAAAAATCGGGCCCGGGTAACCTGCAGGACAAAGACCTTACAGCCGTATTTAGAATGGGTACCGATTTTGTAAATAATTTCTACGAGATAAGGATACCATTGAATTTAACACCATTGGATGCGTCATCTACTTTCGATCCAAACTCTACCCAATACAACGATACTTTGTGGATACCCAACAACTCATTGGATGTGGATTTGCAAACGCTTGTTAAATTAAAACAAGCCAGAAATAATGATCTTGGAGGATCACCCTCAGTAATTTACCGACAGCTACAACCTAACGGCCATATGTTCTCGGTTATGGGTAATCCAAACCTGGGAGAGATACGTGGAATTTTGCTTGGCGTAGAAAATACCAATGCTACATCGGGAGCCTGCGGCGAAGTTTGGGTTAATGAGTTAAGATTGTCATCTATTGATGAAAAAGGCGGCTGGGCTGCTTTAGGAAGAGTAGATTTGAACTTAGCTGATTTAGGAACACTATCAATATCAGCCAATACACATAGCTCGGGTTTTGGTACATTAGAACAGCGGATTAACGACCGTTTCCGTGATAATTTTTATCAGTATGATATTTCTGCCAACTTAGAGTTGGGTAAGCTATTGCCTGAAAAAGCGGCTATATCTATTCCGGTATTTGCCAGTTATTCTCAGGCAGTTAGTACGCCTGAGTACGATGCCTACGATCAAGATGTACAATTGAAAGATAAATTGAGAGATGCTTATTCCAGTGAGGCTAGAGATTCTATTAAAAACAGCGCTCAGGACTTTACTTCAACAACTACCATCAACTTTACCAATGTGCGTAAAAACCGCACCAGTACCAAGGCGCCTAAGATTTACGATATTTCAAATTTCGATCTAAGTTACTCTTACCTCAAAATTAAGAGCCACTCGCCTTTAATTGAAAGCAACGAAATAACCAGGCACCGCTACGGACTGGGCTATAATTTTTCGCCTCAACCAAAATATATTGAACCCTTTAAAAAGATCAAATTCTTTACTAAACGTAAAACACATTGGTTCGATCTGGTTAAAGATTTTAACTTTAATTTAGTTCCTTCACAACTAAGTTTCAGAGCCGATGTTAACCGTCAGTTTGGTGCCATCAGGCCACGCAGCATTGGTGCATCAAAGTATGCCATTCCGGAAACCTACGACAAGTACTATACTTTTCAGCGTAACTATATTTTCCGCTGGAACCTGACCCGGAGCATCAATTTTGATTTTACTGCTATTAACAATAGCAGAATGGATGAACCTGAAGGACGTCTGGATACCAAGGAAAAAAGAGATACAGTTTGGAGAAACCTGCTAAAGGGTGGCCGTAATACAACGTATAACCATAACGCTAACTTTACCTATACGCTACCAACAGCCAAATTTCCGCTGCTTGACTGGACAACAGTTAACGTACGTTATCAGGCAACATATAACTGGATAGGTGCATCACGTTTGGCGGTTGAGTTGGGCAATATTATTGAAAACGGACAGCAGAGCGAAGCTACTGCGCAGTTCGATTTCAATCGTTTATATCAAAAATCTAAATGGTTAAAGCAATTAGATGTGCCTAGTAATAAAGCCGATCAAGAAAAATGGCGGGCAAGGATTACCAAATATAAAGACACAATTGTAAAGAAGAGTGGCAGAAAAGTGGTTAAAAATCGTCGTAAAGTTGACCAGACTGCTGTGCCTTATGTGAGTACGGGATTAAAAGTGTTGGGCAAATTGGCTACCAGTTTAAAGCAGGCGAGTTTCTCTATTTCTGAAAACGCAAACACACGCCTGCCGGGTTATACTGATAGTACAAAATACGTAGGCCAAAACTGGAAGAGTATGGCGCCGGGTGTTGATTTTATTTTAGGACGACAACCAGATACATCCTGGATGAATGCGGCTGCCCGAAAAGGCTTGATTACGCGGGACACTACTTTCAATTCTATTTTCCAGCAGAGTTTTGATCAGCGTATTACTTTCTCTGCTCAGTTAGAACCTATACGTGATTTGAACATTACGTTAAACCTTAGCAAGACCTTTAACAAAAACTACAGTGAAACTTTCAGGTATATTGATACAAGCGGCGGTACCAATCATAGCTTTAAGCATCTTAACCCATATGCAGGTGGCGGTTTCGATGTGTCGTACATTGCATTTAAAACGCTGTTTGGCAAGTTTGATCCAAACCGTGTATCGGAAACCTTTAAAACGTTCCAGGATTACAGGCTGATATTGTCTGAGCGGGTGGGTAAGGCAAATCCTTATAATGCGAATCAGCCCGTGGGCCAGGATGGATATTATTATGGATATGGTAAATATGCCATTGATGTATTGATACCAGCGTTTTTGGCGGCTTATACAGGCCAGGATCCTAATAAGGTTGCTTTGATCAGGCAGAACAATCCTAACATTAAGTCAAACCCGTTCCGTGGTATTAAGCCCAAACTTAACTGGAAGCTTGATTACAACGGATTAAGCAGAATTAAACCATTGGACAAGTTATTTACCAACTTTTCAGTATCCCATGGTTACACCGGTAACCTCAGCATGAACGGGTTTACATCTGCATTGCTTTATCAGGATGTATCAAGATTTGGTTACCCATCTTTCTATGATACTATCTCAAATAATTATGTGCCTTACTTCCTGTTGCCTAATATCAGTATTGGAGAGCAGTTTTCACCTTTGCTTGGTATAGATATGATGTTTACTAACCAGTTGCAGGCCAAGTTTGAATATTCAAAAACAAGGCAGCTGAGTTTAAGTCTGGTTGATTTTCAGTTGAGTGAAGTACGCAGCAGCGAATTTGTAATTGGTGCCGGTTACCGCAAACGTGGTATGAAGAATCCATTAAGTTTCTTAAATATCAAATGGCCAAAGTTCCTTACGGGTAAAGAGGGCGATGGTAAGAAATTAGAGAACGAGATTAATTTCCGCCTCGACTTCAGAATAAGAGATAACGTAACGGCCAACAGCAGGCTCGATCAGGATAATAATTTTGCGACCGGTGGTAGCAGAGATATTACTATATCGCCTTCAATAGATTATTTCTTAAACAACAGAGTTAATATCAAATTATTCTTCGATCAGCGAAGGGTTAATCCATACATATCTTCAAGCGCCCCCACTGTAAATACCAGAGCAGGGTTGCAGGTAAGGATATCATTGACGCAATAATATTTGTTCGCCTTTGGCATGGTTATTTGCCGCTGAGGCACTGAAGCACAGAAAAACACAAGTTGGTTCTGTGCTTTTTGTTTTAACAGATTTATGGGTTTTGGATTAGGTGATTTGGGAAGTGCCGCCCCTACGGGGCTTTGTAGCCTTTTGGGCAATGAAGTATGTTTCCAAGGTTTCGGTTCTTCTGGCTTTATGTTTATAGCCCAATTCTTTTAAACACTTATTAATTTAGAAGTAGAGTATTCCTGTTAAGTATTCTGTGTTTCTGTGGCAAATAATTCCCGAAATGGAACCATTAAAAAAGTCCCTCCCGAATTACTCAGGAAGGACTCTTTAATTGATACCAAGCACTGGTATTAATTTACTTTCTTCAGCAGCATTACATAGCCGCAAATATCTTTTTTCTTTTTATTAACCTGTACGGGCTTAATCATATGAAACTCCGAAAACTTAGGTATATAAGTATAGCTGATTACGTTGCCATCTACATCGCCCCAATATTTTTTTTGATAAACTACCTGTCTTTCATTCCAGTCAAACATCCGCACTTCGTATAATTTAGAACTCATATCGCCAATAAAAACAAATTGGTACCAGCTTCCTTCATTTAAAGGAACAATAACGGGCATTTCATATTCACTCACCATTTGCATGCTGGCTTCTTTAACCACCATATATCCCTGCTTGGCCAATAAAAGTTTCATGCTGTCGGCCTGCTGTAAAATTGTTGGAGACATACAGGGCTGCTGACGGATAACATCCTGAGCCATTGCACCTGACCCCAAGAGAATCAACCCAATAATTGCGAAAAAAGGTAAACGATTTTTCATATGCTTGTTTAGTCTACTGGATATGGATTATTAAAAAACACTGTAATTTTAATAAGTACCTGATAAATATGTGTTTAGAAGGTACCCTATTAATTATCACATAACGGGTACAAAAGGCAATTATTGTACCAAAACGTATAATTCCCTTTTTTTAATTTTTAGCGGTGGTTTTTACTGGTTTTTATGGAAATAATACGTGCCTGCCTGCTGTGTACAGGTAATAACCAGCTCATTAATGCATACATGATCAGGTAGATTTACGCAGTAAAACACCGTGTCGGCAATATCTGCGCTAGTAAGAGGCGTTAAACCATTGTAAGCGGCGCTGGCAACAGCATCATCGCCCTTAAATCGCACCTGCGAAAATTCAGTTTCTACTGCGCCGGGGTGAATGCCGGTAACTTTAATATTATTTTTAAGCAAATCGATACGCATGGCTTTGGTAATAGCATCTACAGCAAATTTGCTGGCACAATACACATTTCCTTTTTCGTATACTTCCTTACCTGCCACCGAGCCCATATTTATGATATGACCTTTTTTCTGCGCCAGCATAAATGGTAGTACTGCTTTACTTACGTACAGCAGCCCATGTACATTACTGTTGAGCATGGTTTCCCAATCATCCATATCTGCGTCTTCAAAACTATCTCTGCCAAGGGCAAGTCCTGCATTGTTGATGAGTACATCAATTTTTTGCCAGCGTGCAGGCAGGTTGCTAAAAGCGGTCGTAACTGCTTTCCTGTCCTGTACATCAAAACACAGGGGCAGTACTTCAATGGCATGTTCTTTTTCAAGGTCCGCCTTCAATTGTAAAAGCCTTTCGTTTCGCCTGCCGGTGATGATGAGATCAAATTTACCGGCAGCAAATTTTTCCGCACAGGCTTTTCCTATACCGGCAGTTGCACCGGTTATTAAAACTATCTTATTCATGCTTGCAAAATAATGAGTATTGGGTTATGTACCACAAAGTTTCTCAAAGATACAAAGGGCACAAAGTAGTTTCAACTTTGTGCCCTTTGTGTAAACCTCTGTGCAACTTTGTGTCACAAATATTATCGTATTAAAACTGTTGTTCCTTTTTTCTGTCTCAATTCACCTCTGTAGTTAATGCCTTCGGCCATCCAAACATAAGTTCCGCTGTCTTGGGGCTTTCCTTTAAACCTGCCATCCCAGCCAGCATTTTTTTGAGTGGTAGAATAAATCAACTGACCAGCCCGGTTATAAACTCTGAAATAATGCAACTCACGCATGCCCAGTAAAATAGGGCGCAGCACGCTGTTGAATGCATCGCCATTTGGCGTAAAGCCTGTTGGTACATACAGGTCGGGATCCATTTTATACAATTTGATATTGATAAAATCGGTACCAACACAACCCTGCGCCGTGGTAGCGGTTACAGTATATGTAACATCGTCCTGCGGCAAAGCAACAGGGTTTTGAATAGTAGGATTATTTAACCAGGTTGACTGACTCCATAAATAACTATCGCCTCCTGTGGCGTTCAAATACATGGGCTCTCCCAAAACAGCGGTAGTATCTCTTGGTCCGGCATCGGCAATTACGGGCTTGGCCACATATACCCATACTGAGTCTTTTACCGGTTTAGGGCAGCCAAATGTATCCCGTACGTTAACTATGTACTGAATATTTGCAGTAGGGTTTGTTACCGTTGGATTAGCACTAAACCTGTCATTTAAGAAAGTTGCGGGACTCCAAACATAACTGCTGCCACCGCTGGCACTCAACTGGGTTGAAAAACCAAAACATATTGACCGGTCGGGCCCTGCGTTTGCGGTTGGATAAGGCACTACCCTGATGGTAATATCATCTTGACCAACACAACTCCCGATACTTCCCTTAACAGTATAAGTAATATTGCCTAAAGGCACGGCAGTTGGCCGCTTAATATTATCAAAATTGAGGTAGGTAGAAGGAGTCCATTGATAATATAAAGCTGCGCTGGTTGGGTTTAATACAATACTGTCGGTAAGGCAAATGGTTGTATCGCTCCCCGCAAAAACCGGTACCGTAGTAACCACGTCTATAAAAACCGAATCATCCTGATAACAGCCGAAACTGTCGGTTAAGCGAACATAGTATGTAGTAGGCACGTCAGGACTTACTAACGGATTTGGAATATTGGTATTGCTGATCATGTAATTTGGCGTCCACGAAAAACTGCCTGTGCCTGTTGTATTTAATTGCAGCGTATCACTAATGCAAATGATGGTATCGTTTGTTGTGCTGATGGCTGGCAGCGACCTTACGGTAACTACCATACTATCGAACCGGGTTTTGCTGCAACCGTTAACGCCAACTTCTACCGTGTAGGTTGTTGTTACCGATGGTGAAGCTACCGGATTAAAAATATTGGGATTGCTTAAACCGGTTACAGGCGTCCATTTATAAGTATCGCCTCCGGTTGCATTTAATACCTGCGAGGCCTGCCCGTTACAGAGTGCTACATCGGCCCCGGCATTGGCTACGGCCAGATTTGTTACAATTATATTTTGCGTAGCAGTAGCCATGCAATGCGTGCCCCAGGTTGTTGTTAAGGTATAATTGGTGGTTATCGATGGAAAAGCATTTGTATTTTGCTGCGTTGCATTTTGTACCGATGCTGCCGGCGACCATTGCCAGCTTATATTGTTTGTTTTATTGGTGCTGCCCGAGAGCTGTAGCGTATCTTCCTCACAAATATTTGTAGTACTTGCTGTAAATGAATTGGTAAGATCAAACTTTGGCGTAACCAAAACCGAATCACTTTTAAAACAACCCGAAGCATTAGTGAGCGTTGCTTTATACCAGGTAGGCGTTGGCGGATAAACCAGCGGTGTTGCCGTATTAGCACCGGTTATATTGGTAGTAGGTGTCCAGTTAAAAGTACCGGCACCCGTAGCTCCCAATTGCAAGCTGTCGAGGCCACAGTAACTGGAGTCAGTGCTTATTAAAGACAGCAGCGGGTTATCACTTATCGTAATCGTTTTGGTATAAATATCCGTACAGCCTTTATCGTTTGTAACCCTGAGTTCTACATCATAATTTCCGGGGCTCGTATAAGTATAAACCGGGTTTTGTACATGGCTGGTATCATTTTGTACTGTAAAAATATCAAAATCCCAACGCCATGCTGTGACGTTACCGTATCTAAAATAAGTTGTATCGGTAAACTGAACGGGTGTGTTTACACAAAGCGGGGCTGTTGTAAAACCTGGGAAAAATTCGGGATAAACCCTGACATTCATTGTGGTTGAGTCGCCGCATTGAAGCCCCTGATTTAAAACAAGTTTCGCTACAAAAACACCGGTATCGGTATAAACATGTACGGGGCTTTGTAAGGTGGAAGTATTGGCGGGACCACTCGCCGGATCGCCAAAATCCCAAAAGAATGTAGGCACCGGGTTATTGGGGGTACTGTTTGTAAAAGTTACACTATAGCCACTGCAGGTTGTGAAAACCGGGGCGAGTGTTGCTGTAGGTATCTGGCAGTCCACAACTCTTATCTGCAAGTCTTTAAAATGATCAGCTATCCTGATTCCATTTCTGTACTCCTGTACCAGAACAGTAATTGAAAATATTTTATTTCCCAGCACGCCAACATTTGGAGCTGTACCACTGATTAACCCTGTAACGACATTTATTGTTACTAAAGGACCCAATGGTGCAGCAGCAGTATACCCATTAATATAGGTAACTGGTGTATATGGTGGTGGGAAAGCCGGATTGGGGGCATTTCCGCCGCCAGCAGAGCCCCCACCTGTAAAAGCGTTATAAAATCTGTAGACTAAGGAGTCGCCATCTACATCGGTTGCGCTGAAATCAAAAGTTATTGGCCTGCTGGAGCAAATTAAAACGGTATCACTTGTTTTAAAAACAGGGCTTGTATTAGTTTCTGCACCAATATTGATATTGCCCGGTATTTTACAGAAATAAGTGGCCCCTACATTTGCAGCCGTAGAAATATTTTCCATGTTAATTCTACAACACCTTTGATAGGCTACGGTAAATCCATCTGGAGTAATTGGTATATTGTCAATTACCGAAGTATAGGTCTTATATTGAAAGCAGACAGCATCTTCTATAGGGTCATCTATACAAGGATCAACCCGTGATTTTTGTATAATAAAAGTTGCCGATCCGGGAATGCCCTGAATATTAATAAATTGTATTGATGTGAGCGTATTAAAAACAGTAAAATTTACTGAAGTCTCCAAAGGTGCTCCGCCAGAATTACAATCTCTGTAAAGCTTAAGTGTAACCTGGTATTTTAAAGTACCCGGATTAGTGCCCGGTCCAAGGTATATATAAGACATTTCTCCCCCTGAAATATGGGATGCAAAAGAGCTGCTAAAAAAGAAACAAAACAGGCAGAAAAATATAATTCTCTTCATAATCAATTAGTTGTGCATATGGGAAGCCTTAAAAATAACGAAAAACGCCGTCTCGGCAAAGAAGACGGCGTTTAAACTACTAACATTATCGGTTATCGTATGAGTATTACAGCTCCCTTTCGCTTTATCTTATTGTTCAAATAATCAACACCTTCGGCATACCAAACATAAGTTGCGGCTTCCTGCGGCCTGCCGGCAAAGCGGCCATCCCAGCCGGCACCGTTGCCAGTGCCTGAGTATAGCATTTGCCCCCAGCGGTTATAAACTCTAAAAATATCTATCGATTTCATACCAATTGGTATAGGCCTGAAAATATTATTGATGCCATCTCCATTGGGCGTAAAGGCATTGGGTACGTAGAGGTCGGGTTTAATTTTAAATACATGAACTCTTATGCTGTCGGTATCAAAACAACCAATATCGTTACTTACCCGAACAATATATTCAATATCGTTTTGCGGTAGTGCAATGGGGTTGCTAATATTGGGGTTATTGAGCCAGGTAGAAGGTGTCCAGGAATAATTGGTACTGCCCGATGCATTTAATTGCAGCGGCTGGTTAATAACCACCGATGTATCTCGGGGCCCTGCATTGGCTTTTATGTTTGTCACATACAGTATCATAGTATCTTTTACAGATTTAGCGCAGCCCAAAACATCTCTTACAGTAACTACATACCGTACATTATCCGTGGGATTTACCGAAACAGGGTTGGGGATATTAGTAGCTGTTAAAAATGCCGATGGACTCCAACTATAAATACTACCACCAGATGCATTCAGTTGCGCCGATCCTCCAAGGCAAATAGTTTTATCGGGCCCCGCATTGGCTACGGGGTAAGGAACCGGCCTTACTGTGATGTCGTTTTCGGCAATACATTTACCAATATTTCCTACCACATGATAGGTTGTTGTAACTAATGGCCTTGCTGTTGGATTCTTAAGCGTGGGGTCGTTTAAAGTATTGCCTGCCGGGTTTTCTGTCCATACAAAACGCACGGCATCGCTGGTGAGTTTTAGCACCACGGTATCGGTAAGGCAAATAGTTGTATCGGGCCCGGCAAACTGTGTAACAAAGGGTTTTACGTTTACGGTAATGGATTCATTGGCACTGCAGCCGAAAGCATCGGTAAGCCTAACAGAGTAAGTGGTTGTTACATCGGGACTCACCAATGGGTTAGCAATGTTTACATTGCTGATCATATAATTTGGGCTCCATAAAAAAGTTCCGGTTCCAACAGCATTTAACTGCAAAGTGTCGATAATGCATATTAATGTATCGCCGCCGAGCGTTAAAGGAGGACCGCTTACAATATCAATTGTTTTGGTTAAGGTATCTATACAACCCTTATCAGTTTCAACAATAAATACCACGTTGTACATACCCACACTCGAATAAGTATGTGTTGGGTTTTTTATGGTTGATGTGTTGCTGGTAGATGCAAAATCGCCGAAATTCCAGTTCCATTTGCTTGGTGCGCCATAATCGGCTGTTGTAAGATCGGTAAATTGAACCGGTATATTTTGGCATTGCCCGCCAAATGTAAAATCGGGATAAAAACCGGGAAATACCCTTACCAATGCCGTAGCAGAATCGCTGCAGGCCAGCCCACGGTTAACAACTAATCTAAGTGTATAAACCCCCGTATCTGCATAGGTATATGTTGGAGTAGGAGCGGTAGATGTATTTCCGTCGCCAAAATCCCAATAATAAGTCAATATATTATCCGGCACTGCCAAGTTAACGAAGGTAAAAGTCTTGCCATCACAGTTTCTGTATCCAGTCGGTTCTAGTACAGCTGCAGGAACATTGCAATCACTAACATTTAAGATAAAATCTTTTCTGTGCTGACCTATTAAAACACCGTTTCTGTATTCGGCTATGCAAACACATACGACATACTTGCCCGGTGTATTTGGTGCTATGCCCGATATTAATCCTGTTTGCCTGTTCAGCACTGCCCCTGACCCTAAGGGGTTTGTTCCTGAATATCCATTTATATAGCCTACCGACTGGTAAGGCGGCGCAGAAGGAGTTACATTACCAGAGTTAATAGAATTACCTCGGTCAAATGCATTGCAATAGGTATAAACCAACGAATCTCCATCGGGATCAAATGCACCAAAATTAAATGTAAAATTGGAGCGATAACAAACGGGTGCTAACATGGTTGTAAACTGCGGACTGCTGTTAACGCCGGTTGGTAACTGGTTTGAACCCGGAATAGTGCAAATATAAGTTGAACCCTCACCCTGCCCCGGCGGCGAAACAGTAAAAACATTTTGCAGCGAATTAATTCTGCAGCAGGTTTGATAAGCAGCAGTATAACCATTGGTATTATTGGGCAAGTCGATAACAAACTCATAAACCCCCACACTGTAGTCGAGGTTTGGAGGGTTAGACATACAAATTGGAGGAGGACTAACCGGAACTGCAGAAGTTGATGTTATTGAAATATCAAATGGAGACAATGCAATATGCGAATTATTGTCGTTATTAAAAATGCCGATACGCACCAGATTTGGCATGGCGGCTCCACCACCGGTGTTGTCTCTGAAAAGTTTTAATGTAATTCTGTAGCTTCTTGTATTAGGCGAACTGCCGGGCCCCAGATACTGATAAATCATTTCTCCGCCCGTAATATGGGCAGCAAAACTGTCTGAAAAAAGCAAAATAAAAAAGGAGAAAATAAGAAATCTCTTCATGATGTTGTTTAAAGCACTTATAAGACCTAAAAATAGTGAAAAACGCTGCCTTTTTAATCTGAAGTATGTTAAATGGCATTATTTCATTTGTAAAAGGGCATAGTTTACCTTTTCAGCTTCTTCCAGCATGCCCATGTGAGCGCTGTTACGCAGAATATGAATATTCGACTCACTGGGTAAATAGCATTGCTGCATGCTTTGCTCAAAGGGTACAGCTTTATCATGTTCGCCAATTATAAACATGATGGGATTTAGGAAGTTTTTTAAAACAGATGTTCTGTCGGGCCGGTTTATCATGGCCTGGTAATACTGAATGATGGCTTGATCGCTGAAATCTTTACTTTTTTCAATTTGCAGCTCCACCATTTCAGCGTTTGCATCTGCCCATTTTTCGGTAAAGAGATCTATAATAACTGCTTTTAAAAATTCAAATGCTCCATTCTTTTTTACAAACTCAATTGATTTTAATCGGTTGGCTTTTTTTTCTTCGCTATCGGCAAATGCAGAGGAATGTACCAAGGCAATGGAGGATAAAAGTTCGGGGTATTTTTCGGCAAGAGCCAATGCAATATATCCGCCCATGCTGTGGCCGGCAATGCAAACCCCCTGAACTTCGTTCGTTCCCTTTTCAGGGAACCCCTGAAGGGGGAACTTTTGCAGCTCAAAATTTAAAATCTCTTTTATTCCTTCAGCCATTCCTTCAATGCTCATATCTTCAATCAGTTCCGATCTGCCACTGCCCGGAAGGTCAGGAATAATCAATTGGTGATGATCTTTTAAAAATTCAATTTGATTTTTCCAGATATCGCCATCTTCGGCAAAGCCATGTATTAAAATCAAGGGACTGCCCTTACCAACTGTGCGGTAAAAAATTTGTGAGGATTGATATGTGATGTATTTTGAGCCCATTCGGTTTTCTGTGCTTCGGTGTTTCTGTGGCAACTTTTGTATCCAGAACTTGCGAAGCAAGTTTCAATCGGAGCTAATCCGTGTAATCCGTGGCCAAAGATTTTTTTATGCTTCTATAAATCAACAGCAAAACAATCGGCAGTAATCCATTATTCATTTGCTGCGGTAAAAAGAACCAGCTTATTAAAACTGCCATTAAAGCCACAGCGGTAAATTTAAAGTATTTTTTTACCCATGCCTTTTTGCTGTTTACAAAAAATGCCATAATCACATGCGTAGGCCATGCCCAAATTAAGTTGAAATTATTTTTAGTCATGCTGTGATCGGTACCCAGCCACATAAAAATTAAAATAATGCCCAGCACACCAACCAGGAAGAAGAAAAGCCCATCAAACCCCTGCAGAAAAATTTGAGCAAATTTATTTTTTACAAAAGCCAGCATTACAATAAACAGCAGCAGCAACGAAAAGACTACAAAAGGAGTTAAAAAAGATTTTGTAGAAGTATCATCTGTTATCTGATATAAATTTTCCGACGACAAAACCATTTGTATTTTACTGCTGTCTAAACTTTTCATCAGGTTATCTGGCAGAAACTGCATTTGCTCAGCAGTCATAACCCCATCGCAGGGCTGGCCCAGTAAAATATCAATTCCCAGCTTGCTCCAGTCTTTATTGTTTTTATCAAGATACTGGTGAATGGCTTCTCTAAACCTGCTTCCAGCAGGCATTACAAGAGTTTTGCAAAAAGAAGAATCCTTTTGTTTTTTTAATATATCTCTCAGCCTTGTAGTACAGTTATCAAAAAAGAAATCGTA